>CAMLUB010000107.1 GCA_946486515.1 uncultured Clostridium sp. | reverse complement strand
ATTTTTTGCTCCGTCCCCAAAATCACCCAAAATCATCATCAGTCCCCTTTGGCAATCTCCACTATTTGTTACGAATTTAAACCTGCCACATAACCTGTAGAATATGCTATTTGCAAATTAAATCCTCCTGTGTAGCTATCTACATCAATAATTTCTCCTGCAAAAAATAATCCTTTCACTTTTTTAGATTCCATTGTTTTTGGATTAATTTCTTTAATATTGATTCCGCCACTTGTAATGATTGCTTCGTCTATTGGTCTAAATCCTTTGATAATCATTTCAAAGTCTTTTATTTGCTTTATTAGTTCTTCTCTTTCTTTTTTGGTTATTTCATTTACTTTTTTATTAGGATTTATTTTACTTCTTGTAATCACAATAGGTATTAATTTTTGTGGTAATAATTTGTCTAAACTATTTTTAAATTGCTTGTTTTTTACTTCCTCAAAATCTCTTAAGATTCTATCATTTAGTTTCTTTTCATCTAAAGCTGGTTTTAAATCTATTTTTAAAGCAATGTTTTTTTCATGAAATAATGTATCTATATTTTTATATCTCACTAAATGTGCTGACGAACTTAGAATAGTTGGTCCTGAAACACCAAAATGTGTAAATACCATTTCTCCAAAATCTTCATATATTTGCTTATGTTTTTCTATATCGATTAACTTAATTTCCATATTTCTTAAACTTAATCCCTGTAATTCCTTACATTCTGCTTTATCATATACCTCTAAAGGAACTAGTGATGGTTTTATTTCTGTTATACTATGTCCTAATTTTTCTACTAATTGATATCCTTCACCTGTTGAACCAGTTAATGGATAACTTTTTCCTCCTGTAGCTAATATAACTTTATTTGCATTTATGATTTCCTTATCTGTTCTTACACCGATTACTATACTTTTGCCATCTACCATTGCTGTTAAAATCTCTACAACCCTTGTATTATATTTTATATCTATATCTAATTCTTTAATTCTTTTCGTAAAGCATTTTAAAACGTCAATAGATTTATCTGTTACTGGAAAGATTCTGTTTCCTCTTTCTTCTTTTACTTCTAATCCCTGTTGTCTTAAAAATTCAATAATATCTTTATTGCTATATTGCTGATAGGCACTATATAAAAACATACCATTTCCTGGTGTATTTTTGATAAAATCTTCCATCTCTAAAGAAGATGTAATATTACACCTTCCTTTTCCTGTAATCAATAATTTTTTACCTAATTGATTATTTTTTTCTATTATCAAAACATCATTTTTATTTTTTTTCGCGGTAATCGCTGCCATCATTCCAGCAGGACCACCACCAATAACAATTACTTTATCCAAAACAAATTCCTTTCTATCGATTGAGGATGGAGTGATGATTTTGGGGACGGAGCAAAAAATCATCATTGTTGAAAATTAATTTATGATATAATTTTAAGAATTATAGAATGATGATTTTTTGCTCCGTCCCCAAAATCATCACTCCATTCCCATCATTATTTTTTCATTTCTTCTATTGCTTTTAATATGCCATATTTTCCATAGTCATAGGTTAATCCACCTTGCATATAGGCAATATATGGTTCTCTAATTGGTCCATCACAACTAAGTTCAATGGTTGATCCTTCTGTGAATGTTCCCGCTGCCATAATGACTTCATCTTCATATCCTCCCATTGGACTTGGTTCTGGTACGACACATGAGTCAATTGGTGAACCTTTTTGTATTCCTTGGCAGAATTTGATCAATTTTTCAGCTGTCCCTAAATGAATCGTTTGTACAATATCTGCTCTTTCCTCATTATATTTAGGTTCTACTGTATATCTTAATTCTTCTAGAATACAACTTGCAAATATAGCTGTTTTTACACTACTTGCCACTACCTGTGGTGCAAAAAATAGTCCTTTTAATAAATTGGTATTTTGATTTAATGATGGTCCAATCTCTTTTCCAATTCCTGGTGCTGTTAATCTTTCTGCACATAATTGAATTAAATGTTCTTCTCCTACTATATATGCTCCACTTGTGGCAATTCCGGACCCTAGGTTTTTCATCAATGAACCTACTGCAATATCTGCTCCCACTTCGATTGGCTCTCTATCTTGTACAAATTCTCCATAGCAATTGTCTACCATGATGATAACATCTTTGTTGACTTCTCTGATGGCTTGTATTGCTTTTTCGATTTTTTCTATGGTTAAGCTTTCTCTTGTAGAATATCCTCTAGATCTTTGGATTTCTACTAATTTCACATTATGTTTTGATAGTCTTTCTTTAATGGTTTTGATATCAAAATCATTATTGACTAATTCAATTTGTTCATAATGTATTCCGAAAGCTTTTAGAGAACTTTCACTTATTTCTTTTCCTATTCCAATAACCGTTTGTAAAGTGTCATATGGTGCTCCTGTAATACTAATCATTGTATCATTTGGACGCAATAATGCAGACAAGGTAATGGCTAATGCATGTGTTCCTGATATGAATTGTGCTCTTACTAAACTATCTTCTGCTCTAAACACCCTGGCATAGATTTCTTCTATTTTATTTCTTCCTATTTCATCAATTCCATATCCTGTTGAACTTGCTAAATGCATTTCTTGTAAATTACATTCTTGAAATGCTTCTATGACTTTTATACTATTTTTACTACAAATGTCTTCTATTTTTTTTAATTGTGGTTCTATCTTTTTTTCTACTTTCTTTGCTAATTCTAATAATTCCTCGTTCATATTTATTTTTCCCCCATTTATTGATAAATTTATCTTTTTATACTTTTACTTATCAATATAATTTTTTAATAATCAAGAATTTATATTTTTATAGCATCTCTATTTTACTATATTTTACATAATTTGGCAAGAAATTCTTCATTTTCTCCCGTAATTGCACTATAATATCAAACATGTTACTACATTAACGATTCTAGAACATATAGAATCAAAATCAATAAGGAGGCTTTATGTACATTATAGCAGCAATATTGGTTATTATCGTATTTTCATTAATAGGAGAGATATTCTCATGGGATGCAGTACTCATCTCAGTTAGCATTATTGTCGCAGCCTGTATAATTGGTTCGACGATTGAAGAAAAAATGACAGCATTTATTTCAACAATAAAAAAGCAAATGGAAACACAGCAAGATGAAAATGATACTGATAATAAACGGAACTAGTAACCTCCTTATGAGGCTATTTTTATGGTATAGAAAACAACGTTGCACAGAAAAATTGCTATGCAATTTTTTGCTTCGACAAATCTTTACGCTTCTTCGAGAACTTAAATATATATAGTTAAGTTAGAAAAGTAGAGAAAAGTTCTCGCGAAGCGAGATTTGTCCTGCTAAAACATTTATATTATAAAAAGACTAGAAGCACTTCTAGTCTTTTTTAATAATCTTAAATATTTATTATTTTTGTGCATATGGCAATATTGCAATATGTCTTGCTCTTTTAACAGCAATTGTGATATCTCTTTGATGTTTAGCACACATTCCAGTATTTCTTCTTGGTAAGATTTTTCCTTTATCACTGATAAATTTTCTTAATTGTTCTGGATTTTTGTAATCTAAAACAAAGTTTTTATCACTACATAATAAACATACTTTTTTTCTTTGCTTTCTGAATCTTGGATTGTAATCCTCATCATAGTTTTTATTATTTCTTTTATTTTGTTTTTTATCTGCCATTTTCTATTTTCCCCCCTAACAAATTAGAATGGTAGGTCATCACTTGAAGACATTTCAAAATCTGCGCCCATACTTCCAGGTGCTGTATTTCCAAATGTGTTTTCAAAAACTGTGTTATTTGATGTTTCACTATCTCTTTTACTATCTGCAAAATATGCTTCTTCTGCTACAACTTCTGTCACATAATGTTTTTGTCCTTGGTCATCATCCCAAGTTCTTGTTTGAATTCTTCCAACAATACCTACTTGTTGACCTTTCTTAAAGTATTTGCTACAAAATTCTCCTAATTTACTCCATGCAACAATATTTATAAAATCTGCTTGTCTTTCTTCTCCTTGTCTTACAAATCTTCGATTAACTGCTAGACTAAATGAAGATACTAATGTATTACTTGTTTGTGTATATCTTGTTTCTGGATCTCTTGTTAATCTTCCCATTAAAA
>CAMLUB010000106.1 GCA_946486515.1 uncultured Clostridium sp. | reverse complement strand
AATGACAGATACAGCAGAAAAAAAAGTTTCTAAAGGAAAAAAAGAAACTTTTATGCAAGGGATTATTACATTGATATTCTCACAATTGCTAATAAAACTGCTAGGACTTGTATATAATTTATATTTAACAAATAGAGAAGGATTTGGAGATCAAGGGAATGGAATTGTTTCAGCAAGTTATCAAATTTATGCAGTATTATTAACCATTTCTTCTACAGGTGTACCAAATGCGATATCAAAATTAGTATCAGAAAGAGTAGCAGTAGGAGACCATAAAGGTGCTTATCGAATTTTCAAAATCGCATTTGCTACTTTTGCAGTTATTGGTTTAGTTGGAAGTTTAATGCTATTTTTGGGAGCGGGTTTGATTGCGAATCAGTGGTTACAAATACCAGATGCAGAGATGACAATGGTGGCATTATCACCAGCTGTATTTTTTGTTGCAATTTCATCTGTTATGAGAGGATATTTTAATGGAAGACAAAATCTAAAAGTAACAGCAAGGTCACAAACATTGGAACAAATTTTTAAAACAACACTAACTATTATATTAGTAGAAATTGTTGCCATTATTTCTAATACATCTACTGTATGGATGGCAGGAGGAGCAACACTGGCTACAACATTGGCAACATTTGTAGGATTTGGATATTTATATTTATTCTATAAAACCAGAAGAAAAGAGATTGCTTCAGAAATAAGAGAAACAGTTAATTATAAATATGAAAGAGTTAGGAACATTGTAAAAAAGATTTTATTAGTATCTATTCCAATTGCGTTAACTGCCATTATGTCTTCATTAAATAAAAATATAGACTCTTTTACAGTGGTAAGAAGTCTAAAACAATTCATGAGTGAAGATATGGCTGTTACACAATATGGAATCTTAGGAGGGAAGGTAGACACTTTAACAAGTTTACCATTATCATTTAATGTGGCTTTTGCAACGGCATTAGTTCCAGCAATATCAGCAGCTAAAGCAATAAAGGATTATAAGGCCATAAAACAAAAATCAACTTTTACATTATTAATGTCTATGTTAATTGGACTTCCATGTACAGTGGGAATGTGTATATTTGCAGGGTCAATACTAAATCTATTATATCCAAATGCAAGTTCAGGGACACTCGTTTTACAAATTAGTGCATTAACCATTATTTTTACAATATTGGATCAAACAATCAACTCTATTTTACAAGGATATGGAAAATTAAGAGTACCTGCAATGGCTTTAGGATGCCGGTGTGATTGTCAAATTGATTTTAAACTTAATTTTAGTTCCAATACCTTCCATAGGTGTTAATGGTGCAGCTATTGCGTCAGTAGCGTGTCATTTAGTGGCATTTATGATATCCATTGCAGCTTTGAAAAGAACAATTAAATTAAAATTAGGAGTTAGAAGATTTGTTATAAAACCAATATTAGCAACAATTATTATGGGAATTTGCTCATATTTTATATATTCTTCACTTTTAGGAATAATTACAGAAACTTTGGCTACAATAATAGCAATAATATCTGCAATCATTATCTATGCATTGGCAGTTGTTGTGTTACATGTATTCTCAAAACAAGAAATAAAAATGTTACCAGCAGGGAAGAAGATTTGCATGATATTAGAAAAGTTAAAAATATATTAAAATTTCAGAAAAAAAGAAGGATTTTATATATTTTTGGCGAATAAATTTATATAGTAGTACATTTATTGCCGTTCTAAGCAATAAAAGTACATAACATTATACTTATAGGAGGTAATTTAAATGAACAAAGCTGAATTAATCGCAGCAGTAGCTGCAAAAACAGGAGACACAAAAAAAGCAGCTGAAGAAGCAGTAAATGCATTCGTAGAAGTTGTAACAAATGCTTTAAAAGAAGGAGATAAAGTTCAATTAGTTGGATTTGGATCTTTCGAAGTAAGAAAAAGAGCAGCTAGAAAAGGTAGAAACCCACAAACTAAAGAAGAAATCAAAATACCTGCATCAAAAGCTCCAGTATTCAAAGCTGGTAAAGCATTAAAAGATTTAGTAAACAAAAAATAATGAATAAATAAAATGTATATAAATATATGAATCGAAATGAAAAATGACACATTAATTATTTAATAGTATTAATGTGTCATTTTTATTGTCTTATTATTTTTTATCAATCATGATGTGGATATCTCGTAATTGATCACGTCTTACATTACCTGGTGCACCCATCATTAAATCTTGAGCTTTACTATTTAATGGAAATGCAATTACCTCTCTAATGGTATCAGAATCAGATAATAACATAAGCATTCTATCAATTCCAGGTGCAATACCAGCATGTGGGGGAGCACCAAATTGAAAAGCTTTATATAAAGCACCAAATTTGTTTTTTACTTCTTCTTCTGTATAGCCTGCCATGGTAAAAGCTTTTATCATGATATCAATATCATGATTTCTAACTGCTCCAGAAGAAAGTTCAATACCATTACATACAATATCATATTGATAAGCTAAAATATCTAATGGATTTTCATTTTCTAATGCTTCCAAACCACCTTGTGGCATAGAAAATGGGTTATGGCTAAAGCTAATTTTTCCATGTTCATCCAGTTCAAACATTGGAAAATCAATAATCCAACAAAATTTGAAAACATGGTCATCGATTAGACCAAGTCTTTTTCCAAGTTCATCTCTAATTTGTCCAGATAAAGTTTCTACAACACCAGGAACTTCAGCAATAAAGAATAGACAATCTCCTGGTTTTGAATTGGTTCTTTTACACATTTCAATTCTAGCATCATCAGGTATGAATTTGGCAATAGGTCCTTGGAAACTTCCATCATCTAAAATTCTTAACCATGCTAGACCTTTTGCTTTCAAATCTTTTATGGCATAATCTGTCATACCTTCAAAAAAGCTTCTTGGTTGATCAGCTACATCATGTGTAGAAATAATTCTAACAATTTTTCCTTGGAAAGCACGTAAATCTACATGTTCAAAAACATCTGTTACATCAACAATTTCCAAAGGATTTCTTAAATCTGGTTTATCTGTTCCATATTTTAGCATAGCCTCTTTATATGGAATTCTTGGGAATGGATATTCTGCAATTTCTTTATCAGAAAACTTTTTAAATGTGTTATAAATCACAGGTTCTATTGCTTGAAATACATCTTCTTGTGTAGCAAAACTCATTTCCATATCTAATTGATAGAATTCACCAGGAGCTCTGTCAGCTCTTGCATCTTCATCTCTAAAACATGGTGCAATTTGAAAATATTTATCAATACCAGAAACCATTAGTAATTGTTTGAATTGTTGAGGAGCTTGTGGTAGAGCATAAAATTTTCCAGGGTGTAATCTACTTGGAACCAAATAATCTCTAGCACCTTCTGGTGAAGAACTTGTAAGGATGGGAGTTTGCACTTCTAAAAATCCTTGTTCAATCATTTGTGTTCTTAAAAATTGAATGACATTTGCTCTTAATATTAAATTGTTTTTTAATCGATCATTTCGTAAATCTAAGAAACGATATTGTAATCTTAAATCCTCTCTAATTTCTTGATTTGTGTTAACTTCAAAAGGAAGATTTTGTGTTCTTTTTCCTAAAATCTTAATATCTTCAATTCGAATTTCCACCAAACCGGTTTTAAGTTTTGGGTTGATGGTTTCTTCATCACGTTTTTTTACTGTACCATATACAGTTACTGTGGATTCAATGGGAATATGTGAAGCAAAATCTACATCTTCAGCCTTTCCGGAAGTGACAACTTGTGTAATTCCATACATATCACGAATATCTAAGAAAACTAAACCTCCTAAATCTCTAATGGTTTGAACCCATCCACTAATTCTAACTTGTTTTCCCACATCTTCTAATGTGATTTCATTACAGTTGTGTGTTCTGTACTCATTCATAATTAATTATTCCTTTCTTTCTTTAGGTATAAATCTCAGTTGAAAAAAATTAAATTTTGGATATGTTGACAATGTTAAAACTTTGAATGCTACAGTATTAGTAAGATTTAGTTTTGAATTTAGAATAAAGTTCGCCATTGTGCAAAGCCAAATTGATAATCATTTTTCAACTGTACCTTCTAGTAATTTATTAGAGCATTATTTGTATCCAAAAAACGTACAAAAAAACGCCCTTTGCAAAATTGCAGGGACGAAACAAATCCGCGGTACCACCCAGCTTGAAAACTAAATAAAT
>CAMLUB010000105.1 GCA_946486515.1 uncultured Clostridium sp. | reverse complement strand
TTTTTATTTTCTATATTTAAAATTTCTTTTTTATTAAAATTTATTTTTTTTTCATTTTCATTTTTAATATTTTCTTTTATTTTTATTTTTTCATTCTCTATATTTTTTTCTTGATATATTTTTTCTATTTGATTTAAATATTCTAATTCTATTTTTAAATTTGAAATTTCTTCTGCTTGTTCTTTTCTATTTTGCTCTATTTCGTATTTTTGATTTCTGTATTTTTCTAGCTTTATTTTTTCTTCTTGTAAGGTTTCATTTTCTCTTAATAATTTATTTAATGGTTTTTCCCTAGACTTTTGGGTTCCAATTTCTTCTAATTGTCTTCTATTAATCCTATCGATTGCCCTTTTAAAAGAAACATTATCTTCCCCAGTTCCTACTAAATTTGCAATTTTTTGTATTAATATATTTTGCTCACTTTTTTCTAATTTTACATGTTCTTGATTCACAACAATCGTCGTTAAAAATAATTTTTCGTCTATTTTTGTTTGTTCATAAAAAAATTCATTTCCTTTAGATTTGTCTATATTAAACTCTTTAGATATATCTTCTTTTTTTTCATTAAATATTTGCGGATTTTTCTTTTTAAAATCTCTAAATACTTCAAATGTTTCCCCATTGTCTAATATATATTCTATTTTTCCTGAAAATTCTTCTACATCCCAAGGTTTATATCTTTCAAAATCAGAATATTCTTTTCCATTTTTATTTTTAGAAATACCATACAACATATTGACAATAAAGGTTAATATAGTTGATTTACCCGTTTCATTATTCCCGTGAATCACATTGATATGATCTTGAAATTCTATTTCTCTATCCTTCAGTTTTCCATAAGCATTGATTTTTAATTTGTTTATTTTCACGTATTTCTTCATTCCTTTCTTTACTCTAAAGCTTCAAAAGCAATTTCAACAGCCTTTTCTATGATTTCTAATTCTTCTTCTCCTGCGTTTTCTTTTTCTTTTAATATTTCTTTTGCAAATAACCCTTTTAATGTATAATCATTTGCTATTTTTTCCAAATCATATTGTATTTTCGTATGATCTTTTATTTTAATAATTCTCTCATTTGTCAATAATTTATATATTTCATATCTATCTATTTCAAAATTTCGTTTTCCTATTAATATTATTTTTATTAATTGATTATCTGCTATCTCTAAATCATTTAGTTTTTCAATTAGTTCATCTTTAGAAATAATATTTGTAACATCAAATTCTATTTCTTCAAAATTATCTTCACTTAAAGGAATAAATTGTATCTGGAATATTTTCTTTTGTTTTTCAATCTCTCCGACAATCATTCCATGTTCTCCTAATTCATCAAATCCTAAGGAAACTAAGGAACCAGGATATACAATTCTTTGATTTTCATATGTGTGATAATCTAATTTATGAATATGTCCTGTTGCTGCATAATCAAATCCTTTTTCTTCTAATAATTTTCTAGGTATAGAATTATATTGTTTTTCTTCTAAATTTGCACCATCAATTGTGCTGTGAATCACTAATATATTTGTTTTTTCCTTGTCTTCAATTTCTAAATTTTCTATCCCACAATCTGTACAATAAAAATCATCAAATCCATATCCATATATATCCATATCCTTCTCGGTGATTTTTTCAATCTTTGATGAAAATATATGTACATTTTCATTCCATTGAAATTGATAATAAAAAGAACTTTTAATATATGGATCATGGTTTCCTGGGCTAATATATATTTTTGTATTTGGAATTTCTTTAAACAGTTCATTTATATATTCTATCGTTGATTTGCGAATATATTGTTGTTCATATAAATCTCCTGCAATAAACAAAAAATCAACATCATTTTCTTTTATATATTCAATTACTTTTTTAAATACTCTTCTTTGTTCTAATCGCTTCATATCTCCTAGATTTTCTCTGTCTGATAAATTAACAAATGGGCTATCAAAATGTATATCTGCTATATGTACAAATTTCATATTTTCTCTTCCTTTTCTATAATTCATGATTTATTTTTTATGCTAATTTTTATATTTATGATTGTACCTTAATTGTTGGTTTTTTTCAAGTCCTTTTAGGTATCTTTGTCTTCATCTCCGTTACTGTTCAGAACCAAGTAATCTTCCAGGGATGATACATTATATTTTTAAGCGTTCGAATGCGACCAGAATAGTTTTACAAATTCTTAGGATAAAGGCACAAAGGGTCCTGTTTCCGGGTATTGTTGTGTCTTTATTCTTAGAATTTGTTAAACGGGAATTGGCGGGTAGCCGAGAACCTTAAAAATATAATGTATCACCCCTGGAAGATTACTTAGGTCTGAACAGTAACTCATCTCGGTAACAATTCAGACCTCATCATCATAAGGCAGACAAGATACTTTAGCTCTCTTGTATAAAAAATAAGAATATAAAATTGAAAATACTTTACATAATTTAAAATCTAAATATGCAAAATACCTTCATATTTTATACTCTTTAGCCTTTATCATTTATCCAAATTTAGTTTATCCTATTTATAGTTTTACATAAAAATGTCCCAAACAGAAACGTCCCCAAAAGGACATTAATCTTCATTAATGGGACCAAATAACTCATCAAATTTAGCTTCTAATTCTTTTTGCAAATCATATATATCGTCATCTTCTTGCATAGGTTCTTGTGGAAGAATTGGTGCATCATTAAATCCATCTAAGTCTATAGTGTTTTCTTGTTTTTCTACCTCTTTTTCTGGTTGTGTGTTTATGGATTCTGTTGTTGATCTGATTGTCTCTTTTTCCTCTTCGTTTGATGGTGTTTCATCATTAAATAGATCATCTAATGATTCTACTTTTAGGCTATTTACTTTCTCTGTTTCCTCATCTTCAGGCACATATGGATTATATGGATTATATTTTCTCCATGTTCCTCTTTCTATTTCTCCAATATCATTATGGCTAATTTCTAATTTTCTCATTTCTTTTGCCATTGGATGTTTAAAATAATAAAATTTTTTAGCTTTTACTGGTTTGATTCCCTTTTCATATATGATACATTCATCATTATCCATTCTTCTTAATTCGTCTGGTGTCATTAATGCTCTTGCCATTACTTGGTCTGATACACTTTTTCCTGTTTTCCAATTTTGTCTATCTCTATTGATAGAAATGCTATCTCTTCCTATTGTTTTTTCTCCTAATGCTTTTGAGAAATATTCCACTGTTTTATATGAGTTACTTCCTAAGAATACGTGTGTATCACAGTTACCCATAATCGTTTCATATGACTTCTCATATACAGCCTCTAATTGGTCTATATTTTGTAATATAACACTAAATGATATTTTTCTACTTCTTGATGTAGAAATTTTCTTATCAAAATCTGGTATTTTACCAATATTGGCAAACTCATCTAATATAAAAAATGTTTGTTCTTTTAAAGCTCCACCATTTTGATCTGCGTAATCATATAATTGTTGTATCATTTGTGCAAAAAATATAGTTAATAAGAAATCATAGGCAGTATGTGTATCTGATGATATAACATATACAGCTGTTTTTTCATTTCCGATTTCTTCAAAGCTGATAGTATCTGTTGAAGTTAATTCTGCAATTTCTTTAGAATCAAATTTACCAAGTTTTGATTGTAATGAGCTTAATATAGAACTATATGTTTTTTCTGGTGCAATTTCAATAGACTTATAGTTCATTCTTGCTGGATGGTCATATGGTAATTGACTCATTAATTCTGTTAAAAGGTTACTTCCTCCGTTTGTATTAGCTGCTCTAACCAATTCTGCACAACTTGCTAAATTTTGTTCTTCTTCTGGTCTTGTTGCTAATAAATAATAAATTAATGCTTTTAATAACATTTCTGCAGAATCATCCCAAAATGGGTCTGAACTTGATCCTTCTGATTTTTGTCCTTTAACAATCGTATTGGCAATAACATCAACATCTAGTCCTGATGATATATGCATTAATGGATTATATCCATCACTATATTCTGGTCTTACCAAGTTTAATACTTTAATTTTATATCCATGTGCTTTTAAATATCCTGCTGTTCTATCATATAATTCACCTTTTGGATCTGTAAACACATATGAACCCAACATTTGGTAAGCATTTGGGATAGAATATGATGCAGATTTACCAGATCCTGATCCGTCCCACTACTAAAACATTGACATTTCCTCTTTTGTCTACTGGTAAATAATTATTTTCTGCTAAGATAATTCCTTTATTTTTACTTAATATTTGATATTGTTCTCCTCTTTGACTCCAAT
>CAMLUB010000104.1 GCA_946486515.1 uncultured Clostridium sp. | reverse complement strand
ATTTTACTAACGTAAAATTTGGCGCACGAACAATAACGCGGGCTTTAAAATGTTAGGAATAGAGAAAATATTAAAAAAAGCCCGCTATTGTTAAAAGGCTACAAGCACTTCAATCACATTTGTCATTTATCCTAAATACATATACAAAGTGTTAGATATGATTATTGTTCAATAAATAATTAATAAATTTTAAAATCTTAAAAAATTTCTGAATTTACACAAAAAAGTATGATTAAAATATTCCAAAATGTAAATACTATATAAAAAATGAGAAAAGGTGAAAAAAGTGAAATTAGGAATTGCGTTATCAGGTGGAGGTATGAGAGGAATTGCACATGCAGGAGTGTTAAAGGCTTTAGAAGAAAGTGGAATAAAAATTGAAGCCATAGGAGGAGCAAGTTCTGGGGCAATTATTGCAGGATTGTATGTTTTAGGATATTCTCCAGAAGATATTTACCATTTATTTAGAATATATGCTAAAGACATTATTGGAAAAGGAAAAAATCACTTTTTTTCACAAATATATCAAGTATTAAAAAAAGATAATACAGGATTTCGAAAAGGAGAAAATATAGAAAAACTGTTTAATCAATTAGCAAAAGAAAAGGGAATACAAACCATTTCACAAATTACGAAAATGCCTATATCTATACCAACTGTTGATATAAAAGATGGAAAAGAATATATTTTTACTAACCATATTCCCAATGAAAAAAACACATATAAAAAATATATAGGAGATATTCCAATTGGAAAAGCATTGCGCGCAACAAGTAGTTTTCCAGCTGTATTTTGTCCATGTGATTTTGAAGAACATAAATTTTTAGATGGAGGAGCATTAGATAATGTACCAGTAGTAGAAGTAAAAAAACAAGGTATTGAAAAAGTATTAGCTGTTAATTTTGAACCAGATGATATTACAGAAGATAGTAATTATATGGATATAGCTATGAGAACAATTGATTTAATGGGAAATAAAATAGCAGAAGAGAATTTAAAACAAAGTGATTATGTTTTAACAATTAGAACAGATAAAATAGGATTGTTAGAAATAAAAAAATTAGATAGCTGTTATCAATACGGATATGAAACAACAATGAAAAACATTAAAAAAATAAAAGAAATAATCCAAGAAAAGTAGCATAAAATAAGATAGGAGTGAATGTTATGATTAGGTCTGAACTGTAACACGTTGTTTTGCTCCAACAAAGAAAGGAAGAAGTAAAATGAAAATAAGATATTTTGATAATGCAGCGACAATGAAGGTAAAAAGAGAAGTATTGGATAAAATGTTTCCCTATTTTATAGAGTTGTATGGAAACCCATCATCATTATATACATTAGGAAGAAGAGCAAAAATGGGAATAGAAGAAGCAAGGAGAGAGGTTGCAGATTTAATCAAATGTGATAAAAATGAAATTTATTTTACAAGTGGAGGAACAGAGAGTGATAATACAGCATTAAAAGGAATTATGTATGCAAATAAAAACAAAGGAAAACATGTTATAACAACAAAGATAGAACATCATGCTATATTAAATACTTGTAAAACATTAGAAGAAAATGGATTTAAAATAACTTATTTGAATGTAGATAAAGATGGAATTATTAATTTAAAAGAACTGATAGATGCTATAACAAAAGAGACAGTACTAATTAGTGTTATGTTTGCAAATAATGAAATTGGCTCTATTCAGCCAATTCAAAAAATAGGAGAAATTGCAAAAGAAAAAGGGATTATTTTTCATACAGATGCTGTTCAAGCTTGTGGAAATGTAGACATTGGTGTGAAAGAAATGCATATTGATATGCTATCTTTATCTGGACATAAAATAGGAGCTCCTAAGGGAATAGGTGCATTATATGTCAATAAAAATATTGAATTTAAAAATTTAATTGATGGAGGGCATCAAGAAAGAGACAAACGAGCAGGAACAGAAAATATACCTGGAATGGTAGGATTAGGAGAAGCTTGCAAAATTGCAAAAGATAACATGGAAACACATGTAAATAGATTGAAAGGATTAAGAGATTTCTATTTTTCTGAAGTGAAAAATCAAATTCCAGATATTAAAATAAATGGTTCTATGAAGCATCGATTACCAGGAAATAGTAATATATCATTTAAAGATGTGAATGGTAATGAATTATTAATGAAACTAGATGAAAGAGGAATTTGTGCATCTGCAGGAAGTGCATGTTCTTCAAGAAGTAGTATGCCATCACATGTATTAACCGCTATTGGGCTCACGAGTGAATATGCAGAAGGAACTTTACGAGTAACCTTTGGAGATGAAAACACGAAAGAAGATGTAGAATATCTAGTAGAAAATTTAACTCAAATAGTAAAAGAAATAAGAAATATAAAGTAGATCGAAAATACAGTACAGCTAAGTGTCAAGTAGCATGTCAATCTCCACGAAACCAGCTTAAAATATAATATATATATTTTAAGTATTGATACTTAGCTGTATGTTAGGTTAAATCATCATAAAATGTATGGTAATGATGAAATGCACACATTACATAAAATTAACTTCTAAAATTGCTAAACTTGTTTTAATTCCATCAACAGCAGCAGACATGATACCTCCAGCATAACCTGCACCTTCTCCACAAGGATAAATACCCTCTATATTACATACAAGTTTGGTATTTCTAGGTATCTTTATAGGTGAAGAGCTTCTGGTTTCAACACCAGTCAAAATACTATCAGGATGAGCAAATCCTTTTAATTTTTTATCAAAATATAAAATGCCTTCTTTTAAAGTAGAAGAAACAAATTCTGGAAGGATTTGATGTAAATTTGATAAGGTTGTTCCAGGTAAATAAGAAGGAATCACAAGACCAATGGTAGAAGATTTTTGATTATTTAAAAAATCTCCGACTTTTTGGATAGGTGCATAATAATTAGAACCACCTAATATAAATGCTTTTTCTTCTAATTCTTTTTGAAAATAGATACCAGCTAAAGGAGAGGAATCTGCAAAATCTTCTGGTGTTACATTGACTAATAAAGCAGAATTGGCATTTTTACCATTTCTTAAATAAGTACTCATACCATTTGTAACAATTGTATTTTTTTCACTAGAAGAGGCAATAACAGTTCCTCCAGGACACATACAAAATGTATAGCAAGAACGACCATTTGGAGAATGATATGCGAATTTATATTCAGCAGGTGGTAATTGTAATTTCGGATTTTCTCCATATTGTGCTTGATTAATCATTTCTTGAAGGTGCTCAATTCTCACACCTACAGAAAAGTTTTTCTTTTCCATTATGATGCCATTTTGATATAATAATTCAAAAGTATCTCTAGAACTATGACCAATTGCTAAAACTAAATGATTGGTAACAAGTTCGAAATTTGTATCATTATCTAAATTCTTTAGTAATACAGAGTAAATCTTATTCTTTTTGGGAGTAAAATTGATAAATTTTGTATGAAAATAAAATTTACCACCTTTTGATATGATATAGTTTCTCATATTTCGAATAATATCAATTAATTTATCTGTTCCAATATGTGGTTTAGATAAATATAGAATTTCTTCTGGTGCACCAAAATTTACAAATTCTTTTAAAACTTTTTGACATAAAGGATTATGAATTCCAGTTGTCAATTTTCCATCTGAAAATGTACCAGCACCACCTTCACCAAATTGGACATTAGAAAAAGGATTTAATTGTTTATCATGTAAAAAACAATCTACGTCTTGTTTTCTATCATCAACTGTTTTTCCTTGTTCAATAATAATAGGGGTTATACCATGTTGGACAAGTGTTAAAGCAGAAAATAAGCCTGCAGGACCTGCTCCAATAATAATAGGAGAAGGACAAGTTTTTAAACTATCTAAAAAATCAATTTGAATACAATTTTTTATATCTTGCTCAATATCTGAAATTTCTACTTTTGGAATATTAGGATATTTTGTTTCATCTTTTACTTGAATATCAATCGTGTAATTAAAAAATATGTCATTTTTCTTTCTAGCATCTATTGATTTTTTAGAGATATTCCATTCTAGCATATCAGAAGGGTGTATATGATATTTATGTAGAACAAAATCAATTACTTTTTTATCAGATATATTTTCTCTAATTTTTATATTATAAATTCTTAACATCTAAAACTCCTTTGATTTGTAGTTTCTTAGTAAATTTATTATATACTAGGTAAACGTAATAATCAAGTTATCAAAATTTTCAGTTTCAGAATTCCTACTTGGAAGGGTTACCGTTCAGACCTAATCATCTTAAGGTAGGTGTGATACATGATATTTTTAAGATTCTC
>CAMLUB010000103.1 GCA_946486515.1 uncultured Clostridium sp. | reverse complement strand
TGGAAAATTTCTTCTACTTCATCATCTACTTTTCTGTCATAAGCTTCACAAGCTTTTTCTACGATACGAATTCCACCATAAGGCATAATGGCTCTTTTTAAAGGAGCATCTGTTTGAAGTCCTACGATTTCTTCTAAATCTTTATCAATATATCCAGCTTCATAAGCATTAACATTAGAAACTGTTTTTGTATCTATATCAAGTACACCACCTTTAGAAGCTTTTTCTTTTTTGTAAAGCTCTAGTACTTCATCCCATAATTTTTTTGTTTTTTCAGTAGGTCCAGCTAAAAATGCTGCATCTCCTTCATAAGGTGTATAGTTTCTTTGAATGAAATCTCTTACATTGATTTCACTTTGCCAATCACCTTTCTCAAATCCTTCCCATTGTTCAAATTTCATAATATTAAAAACCCTCCTTAATTAAGAATAAAATGAAATATAATTAATAATCATTTATCAATCAATTCATTTGATTTTCCTTATCATATGTTACATATATAGGAATTAACGTTATATAAAAATTTTTGATTTCGTTAACATATGCTTTTTTAGTATTATCATTTTGACCACATAATATGATACCATATCTATAAAATATAATCAATTGAAAATGAAAATAATTTCATAAACTTGTAAAATGATGTCGATATAAGGAAAATATGATGACATCATTGCTATCAAATTTAAACAGTATATCTTTTGTGTGAAAGATAATAGATATTTTCTATTATTAATTACATTTACAAACTAATCATACGAATAAAATTTTAAAAAATCTGTTGCAAAAGCAACAAAAAACCAATATTTTTTCAATATTGGTTTTTGATATAAAATTATTCAGCTTCTGCAATGATTTTGGCAATTTTGTAAATTAATCTTTGTTTATGTGCAGGGCAACTTTTTAGTAAATCAGAAAATTCTTTAGATAGATAATTTTCTGAATCACTAGAAGTACCACTTAAAATATAGCCTTCAGAAACATCTAACAAATTACAAATTTGTGTTAATCTTTTTAAATTGATATGAGAATTTCCTCTTTCAACTCTACTTAAGAATGCAACAGAAACATCTATTTTTTCTGATAATTCTTCTTGTGTATAATTTTTAGCAAGTCTTGCTTGTTTAATTCTTTGACCAATAATATTATAATCTAATGCCATATATATCACCTTCCTATTTTATTACTAACAAATGTAAAGTATATGTTTACTATATAGTCTACGATGATACTATATAATAATAAATGGAAAAAGTCAAGGATTTTATTATAAAAGCTAAAAATAGAAGTTATTTTTGTATTGTATTTCACAGTTTAATCATAGACCTAGAAGCTTATGTTCTTCTAGATTTCATAAATTTCTCGGCTCAATGCGTACTTTAGCCTTTCTAAATCAAAAGCAAACGAGCCTCTCGCTATTCCCGCTTCCTCATTTACTTTAAATTAAGAAAGGCTACAAGTACTCCAATCACATTCGAAATTTTATTCAATCTAGAAGAACATAAGCTTCTAGGTCTATGATCAAACTGTGAAATATAATATTTTAGTCTGAACTTACAGATATTGATAAGCAATTTATGAAAAAGTTAGAAAAAACAAGTAAAAAAGAGAATTTTAGAGAAAAAGTACCAATAAAAGGAAAAGAAATTTGAAAATTCTGAATAATTTTGATTTTTTATCTAAGATTATGTATACAAAGTTTGAAAAAAGGCAGAATATATAGTATAATATAGATTAGTCGCGTAAAAAAACATAAAGGAGAGTGGATTTTATTTTAAAAAAGAAACTAAAATTTTACACAAAAGCATTTCTAAAAATTTTTAACATTACGATTATAGCTTTGGGGATTATCATCGCGATTATTTTAATCAAATATAAACCAATGTATAAAGTAAGTATTGCTGGTGAAGAACTTGGATATGTAGAAAATAAACAAGCATTAGAAGAAACATTAAAAGAAGAAATTACAGAAAGTTCGGACAAAACAATTGAAGATATTAGTTTAAATGAAGAACCAGAATATGATTTAAAATTAGTTAGTAGAACAGAAAATACAGAAGAGAAAGAAGTGGTAGAAGAATTAAAAGAAGAAGCAACAATTACGTATAAATACTATGAAATAGCAGTACAAGAAAATGTTATTGAAAAAGTGGATACCAGTGAAGAAGCAGAAGAATTGGTAAAAGAAATAAAAGAAGAAAATGATAGTGAAGAAATTGATTTAAGTATTGTAGAAAAATATACACAAAATGAAGAAGAAGTAAATACATCAGATGTAGAAGTAGCAAAAGTAAATGTTCAAGAAACAGTGCAAACTGCTATACAAGAAATCGAACAACAAAAAGAAGAGGAAGAAAGATGGAATGTTTTACCAAGTATTAATGGGATTAAATTAGCAGTAACACCAATTGAAGGAAGAATTACTTCCAGATATGGAGTAAGTAGTAACATTAGAAAATCAACACATACAGGCTTAGACATTTCAGCGGTAAAAGGAACAGATATAAAAGTAGTGGCAGATGGTACAGTTATTAGTGCAGGATATAGTGGATCTTATGGATATCTAGTAAAAGTAGACCATGGAAATGGTGTAGAAACTTGGTATGCGCATACTAGTAAAATGTATGTAAAAAAAGGAGATACTGTAAAAGCTGGAGATGTCATAGCAGCAGTTGGTTCAACAGGAAATTCAACAGGACCTCATTTACATTTAGAAATTAGAGTAAATGGAGAAACTGTCAATCCGCAAAATTATTTATACAAATAAAAAATGCAAGTAGAGAATACTTGCATTTTTTTGTTGAATAGGAAAAATGGCTTTTTCCTATTCAACAAAAAAATAACGTTGCACAGAAAAATTGCTACGCAATTTTTCGCGTCGACAAATCTTTACGCTTCTTCGAGAACTTAAATACATGTAGTTAAATTAGACAAGTAGAGAAAAGTTCTCGCGAAGCGAGATTTGTCCTGTTACAATTTAAGCCTAACCAGATACGAGGAATATAAAGTCATATTTTTAAGGTTCTCGGCTACCCGCCAATTCCCGTTTAAGAAATTCTAAAGTAAAAACTATAACAATACCCAGAAACAGGACCCTTTATAGTTTTTACTCAAGAATTTCTAAAACTATTCTGGTCGCATTCGAACGCTAAAAAATATGACTTTATATTCCTCGTATCTGGTTAGGCTTGAACTGTAACCTTTTGTCAAAAAAACTGAAAAATATCTTTTGGATATTATTGACATTTCATACCAATCATATATAATGGATTTATTGATTGAAATCTTTTATAATGGAGTAATAGAAGGTTTTAGAAAACATAGAGCAAATTTGTATTGCTCAAAGAGGAGGTTATTTATGAGTGATAACGTAAATGAAGAACAAGAAATTAAACAAATGATTGATGATTTAGTACAAAAGGCAAAAGTAGCATCTCAAGAATATTTGAAATTAGACCAAGAAACCGTAAACAACATCACAAAAGCAATGGCAATGGCAGGTCTTGAAAATCACATGAGATTAGCGAAAATGGCGGTTGAAGAAACCAAAAGAGGAATCTATGAAGATAAAATTACAAAGAATATGTTTGCGACAGAATATATATATCACAGTATTAAATATGAAAAAACAGTAGGAATTATAGATGAAAATGTAGAAGATGATTATGTAGAAATTGCAGAGCCAATTGGAATTATAGCAGGGGTTACACCTGTTACAAACCCAACATCAACAACCATGTTTAAATCTATTATATCTGCAAAAACGAGAAATGTTATCATATTTGGATTTCACCCATCTGCACAAAAATGTAGTGTAGAAGCAGCCAAAATTTTAAGAGAAGCAGCTGTCAAAGCAGGTGCTCCAGAAAATTGTATTTTATGGATTGAAAAACCAAGTATTACAGCGACAAGATTATTAATGAATCACCCAGATGTTAACTTGATTTTAGCAACAGGTGGGACAGGCATGGTAAAATCTGCTTATTCTTGTGGAAAACCAGCATTAGGTGTAGGACCTGGAAATGTACCATGTTATATTGATAAAACAGCAAAATTAGAAACATCAGTAAATGATTTGGTTATGTCAAAATCATTTGACAATGGTATGATTTGTGCATCAGAACAAGCCGTTATTATTGACAAAGAAATCCAAAAAAGATTTGAAGAATTAATGAAAAAAGCAGGATGTTATTTTGTCAATAAAGAAGAAAAAGAAAAATTAGTCAAGGGTATGTTTGAAAAATTAGAAAATGGAGATTACAAATTAAAATCACATGTACCAGGACAATATCCTCATACAATTGCAAAAGAAGCTGGATTTGAA
>CAMLUB010000102.1 GCA_946486515.1 uncultured Clostridium sp. | reverse complement strand
GTTAGAGGAGAAAGTATGATTGAAGCAGGAATATTAGATGGAGACTATATTCTTGTAAAAAGACAAAATACAGCTAATAATGGAGAAATTGTTGTTGCTTTAATTGGAGATGAAGCAACAGTTAAAACATTTTATAAAGAAGCAGACCATATCAGATTACAACCAGAAAATTCCACAATGGATCCTATTATCGTACCAGATTGTGAGATATTGGGAAAAGTTGCAGGCGTATTTAGAAAAATGTAAGAGAAAAGGGGCATTGGACTTAAATAAAAGCCAATGTTCTTTTTTAAAAAGACTATTTTCACCATAGTTAGTAAGTTATAGTTCGGACCTAAGTAGTCTTCCAGGGGGGATAGGTTATATTTTCAAGCGTTCGAATGCGACCAGAATAGTTTTACAAATTCTTAGGATAAAAGCACAAAGGATCCTGTTTCCGGGGATTGTTGTGTTTTTATTCTTAGAATTTGTTAAACGGGAATTGGCGGGTAGTCGAGAACCTTAAAAATATAACCTATCCCCCTTGGAAGATTACTTAGGTCTGAGCAGTAACTTAGTAATGATAATTCACAAAAAATTCACAATATAAATATTGACTAATGACATTGTGTCACATATAATAAATAATACAATGTCATTTTTTTTGTTAAATAAGAAAGCAATGTTACGCAGAAAAATTGTTTTCTTTTGAAAATAAGATATACCATTCAAAAAAATTTAAATAAGAAAGAGGGAGGAAAAATATGCTAAAAGTATTAAAAAACTTAAAAAAGTCACTAGGAGCAGTTATTGTAATTGTTATCTTACTTTGTATACAAGCAGCAACAGATTTGGCATTACCAGATTATACTTCAAAAATTGTAAATGAAGGTATACAATCTGGGGGAATTACTAGTCCTATACCAGAGATTATTTCTAAAGAAGATATGGACAATATGTTAATCTTTACAGATAAAGATGATGAAATATTAGAAAATTATACAATGGTTTCAACAACAAACAATACATATGAAACACAGGAAAAACATGAAGAGCAAGTTATAAAAGAATATTTTGGAAAAGATTATGAAACCAAACAGGATACCATTTATGTATTAAAAGATTTAAGTGAAGAGCAAGAAGAAAGTTTATCAGGAATCATGATAAATCCATTAATGGAATTAACAACTGTTACAAATGAAGAAACAGCCAATCAAATAAAAGAACAATTATTACAACAAGTTCCAGAAGCACAAAGAGAATATATTCAAAATATGTCTCTAATGGAAATGATCGAGCAAATGCCAGAAGAGCAAAGGAATCAAGCTTTACAAGAATTCACAAAGCAAATTACGGAAATGAGTGATTCTATCAAAGAACAAGCAGCAGTTTCATCTGTAAAACAAATTTATATCAATGCAGGAATTAACACAGATGACATTCAAAATAACTATATTTTGAAAACTGGTTTACAAATGTTAGGAATTGCATTAATTACAATGGTATGCGCAGTAACGATTATGTTGTTATCATCAAGAGTGGCAGCTAAATTAGGAAAAACATTAAGAGAAAAAGTATTTAAAAAAGTCATGACATTTTCCAATGCAGAATTAAATCAATTTTCAACAGCATCCCTAATTACACGTAGTACCAATGATGTGCAACAAATACAAATGTTAATTACCATATTGTTTAGGGTAGTTGTATATGCACCAATTATTGGTATAGGAGGATTCCTTAGAGTATTAACAACAACAGATAATTCGATGGCATGGATTATTGGAATAGCAATATTAGCAATTTTATTGATTGTAGGAACTTTATTTGCCATTGCAATGCCTAAATTTAAAAAATTACAAGATTTAATAGACAAATTAAATGAAGTTTCAAGAGAAATCCTTACAGGATTACCAGTTATTAGAGCATTTAACAAAGAGAAAAAAGAAGAAGCCAGATTTGATGTAGCCAATAAAGATTTAATGAAAACCAACTTATTTGTAAATAAAGCCATGTCTATGATGATGCCTTTATTAATGTTCATTATGAACTCAATCATGATATTGATTGTTTGGGTAGGTGGTCACAATGTAGACCAAGGTGTTATGCAAGTGGGAGACATGATGGCATTTATTCAATATACAATGCAAATCGTTATGGCATTCTTAATGATATCTATGATTTCTATCATGCTTCCTAGAGCAGCGGTTTCTGCAAGAAGAATTAATGAAGTGATAGAGGCTAAGCCAAGTATTACAGATAAAAAAGAAACAAAGAAATTTAATCCAGATAAAAAGGGATTAGTAGAATTTAAAAATGTTTCTTTTAGATATCCAGATGCAGATACAGAAATCTTAGAGGATATTAATTTTACAGCAGAACCGGGAAAAACAACAGCGATTATTGGTAGCACAGGAAGTGGTAAATCAACCGTTGTCAACTTGATACCAAGATTTTATGATGTCACAGGGGGAGAATTATATATTGACGGTGTGAATGTAAAAGATGTATCACAAAAAGATTTGAGAGATATTATTGGATTTGTACCACAAAAAGGAGTGTTGTTCTCAGGAACTATCGAATCTAATATTAAATACGCAGATGAAACCATGTCAGATGAAAGAATGGTGGAAGCAGCAGAGATTGCACAAGCAACAGAATTTATTGAAGGAAAAGAAAACAAATATCAAGACCCAATCGCACAAGGCGGAGGAAATGTATCTGGTGGTCAAAAACAAAGATTATCTATCGCAAGAGCGATTGCAAAAGATCCAGAAATTTTTGTATTTGATGATAGTTTTTCAGCCTTAGACTTTAAGACAGATAGCGCTTTAAGAGAAGCACTAGCTACCAGAACAAAAAATAAAACAGTGATCATTGTTGCCCAAAGAATTAGTACCATTTTGAATGCAGACAAAATTATCGTTTTAGAAGAAGGAAAAATGGTAGGAATGGGTACACATGAAGAATTAATGAAACATAATGAAACATATAGGCAAATTGCCTTATCACAATTGTCTGAAGAAGAATTAGGCGAGAAAGGAGGTAAGTAATATGCCGGGACCAATGAGAGGACCTAGAGGAGGTCAAACAACAGAAAGAGCAAAAGATTTTAAGAAAACAACAAAAAAATTAATAAAATCCTATTTAGCAAAATACAAAATTCCTATTATCATTGTTATGATATTTGCCATTGGTAGTACGATATTTACCATTGTAGGACCAAAAATATTAGGAAATGCAACCACAGAAATCTTTAATGGATTGGTTAGTAAATTAAGTGGTGGAACAGGTATTGATTTTGGAAAAGTTGGTCAAATTGCTTTAACATTATTAGGATTATATGTTATCAGTGCATTGTTTTCTTTTGTACAAAGATTTTTAATGACAAATGTAGCACAAAAAATCACTTATAAAATTAGAAATGATATAGCCATCAAAATTAATAAATTGCCAATGAAATATTTTGATAAAAAGACACATGGAGAAGTGTTATCTATTATCACAAATGATATTGATACATTGGGAATGAACCTAAATCAAAGCATTACAGAAATTATTACATCTATATGTACCATTATTGGTATATTGATTATGATGTTTTCTATCAGCTGGCAAATGACATTAATTTCATTAGTTATCTTGCCAATAGCAGGAATATTAGTAACCTTTATTGTCAAAAAATCACAAAAATATTTTACAAGACAACAAGACTACTTAGGACATGTCAATGGTCAAGTAGAAGAAATCTATGGTGGATTAAATATTGTAAAAGTATTTAATGCAGAAGAAAAAGTCACAAAAGATTTTGAAAAAGCGAATGAAGAATTATATCATTCTGGTTGGAAATCACAATTCTTATCAGGTTTAATGCATCCAGTTATGAACTTTATATCAAATGTAGGATATGTAGCCGTAGCTGTAGCTGGTGGATATCTAGCAATTAATGGAACGATTACCGTTGGTAATATTCAAAGTTTTATACAATATAATAGACAATTTACTCAGCCAATCAATCAATTGGCACAAATTTCTAACATGTTACAAGCCATGATGGCAGCAGCAGAAAGAATTTTTGAATTCTTAGAAGAACCAGAAGAAGTTGTAACAGCAAAAGGAAATATAGATACTTCTAAATTAAAAGGAAATGTAGAATTTAAACATGTTAAATTTGGATATGCCCCAGAAAGAACCATTATCAATGATTTTAATGCAAGTGTCCATGAAGGACAAAAAATAGCCATTGTTGGACCAACAGGAGCTGGAAAAACCACCATGGTAAAACTATTAATGAGATTTTATGATGTCACAGATGGAGAAATTGATGTGGACGGTCATAATGTAAAAGACTTTGATAGAGGCGAACTTCGTAAAATGTTTGGTATGG
>CAMLUB010000101.1 GCA_946486515.1 uncultured Clostridium sp. | reverse complement strand
AAAAATAAAAGTGGCACAATTTATGAATATTATATATGTGGTACATATAGAAAAAAATCAAATAAGTTATGCACAAAACATACAATAAAAGTGGAAGAACTAGAAAATGCGGTATTGGAAGCTATTAAGTTACATATACAGATACTAGTAGATACGGAAAAAATCTTAGAACAAATGAATCATTCTCGTACAAAAAAAATAGCTGATGAAAATATGGAGAATATGAAACAAGAAAAAGAGAAAGAAATTCATAAATTAAGAAATTTAAAAAGATGCTTATATGAAGATTGGAAAAATAATGATATAACCAGAGAAGAATATTTAGAGTATAAAGAAAAATATGAACAGGATATTGAAAAAATAAAAGAGATGATTACAAATTTGGACAAACAAAAAGAAAAACAAGAAGAAATAATAAATGGAAATAGTAGATGGATAGAAAATTTTAAACTACATAAAAATATTACGGAATTAGACAGAGATATCATAACAGAATTAATTGATTACATAGAGGTACATGAGAATAAAAAAATTACCATTCATTTTAAATTTATAAATGAACTAGATAAGATATTAGAATACATCTAAATAGTGGCGACAAAATACACCAAGGAGGAGGAGTAGCGGCACCTGTAGGTGGGCAAATATTTAGTGAAATATTGCCATATTTAGAAGTGAACAAAGAAGTATTAGAAGATGATGAAGAAGAAGTGGTAAATCAAGTGCAGGTACCAGATGTGATGGGAAAAACATTAGAAGAAGCAAAACAAATTTTAAAAGAAAATAACTTGGAAATATATTTAGAAAATGAAGAGGTAGATATGGAAAACACCTATGTGAAAAATCAAATTCCAAGTTTAGGAATTACTGTAAATGAACAAAGTAAAGTGATTATAGAATATTAAAATGGATAAGAATAAACAGATTTTCTTTTGTTTATTCTTATTTTTTGTATAGTGTTAACTATATAAGAAGGAAAAAATTGGTTATACAAAATTAGACATATTGTTTATAAAAATATTGTAAAAAATTATAGAATCATATATAATAAAAAAGATAAATATAATTAACAAAAGAAAGGAAGAAAAAGCATTGAAAGTGAAGTTAAAAAACAAAAGTAAAATTATTATTAGCATTATTTTCATAGTAATATTAATAATAGGAATCGTATCAATGTATTTACGAAGTAATACAGAAATTATATCTTTAGCAGGAAATTGGTTAAATGCAATGAATGCCAATGTGGAACAAAGAATAGTAGGAAGTGGACTAGAATCAGCATATATTGAATGGGAAAGTGTTGATGGATCAACAGGATATAATGTATATATATGTGATGAGTCATCTGGTAACTATGAGCAACTAGATAATGAATTAATAAGAAGATATAAAGATGGAACAGCTTCTTATTGGAGAGCAGATGCTGTTGGTTTAAAAGCAGGAAGATATCATTTTAGAATTGTACCAATCATAAATAATCAAAATGATAGTAGTAAACAATTTGATTCTGATGTTATAAGTGTACAAGCACATGATAGAACAGGATTTGCATGGGTAGATGGAGAAACAACAGGTGCATATAATATAGATGGCACATTAAAAGAAAATGCGAATGTTATATATGTTACAGAAGAAACTAAAGATACCGTTTCTCTAAAAGTGCAAACAAGTTCAAATGGAAAAACAGAAACAGCACAAGGATTACAAAATATATTAGATTTATATAAAAAAGGATATGATAACACACCACTTGTTATCAGATTTATTGGTAAAGTAACAGACCCATCAACATTAGAAGGTGGAGATATTGTTATTAGTGGAAATGGATCAGATAATAGAATTAATTGTGGAATTACATTAGAAGGAATTGGAGAAGATGCCACTTTATATGGATATGGTATCAGAATTAAAAATGCATCTAATGTAGAAATTAGAAATATAGCGGTCATGTTAACAGATAGTGATGAAGGAGATAATATCGGATTACAACAAGAAAATGACCATGTCTGGGTACATAATTGTGATTTCTTCTATGGAGAAGCAGGTAGTGATTCAGACCAAGCAAAAGGTGATGGAGCATTAGATTGTAAAAAATCAACTTATGTAACATTCTCATATAATCATTTTTGGGATTCAGGAAAAAGTAACCTTTTAGGATTAAGTGAAAATACAACAGACGGATTATATATCACATATCATCATAATTGGTATGACCATTCTGATTCAAGACATCCAAGAATTAGATTTTACTCTGCACATGTATACAATAATTATTATGATGGAAATTCAAAATATGGTGTAGGAGCATGTTTAGGTTCATCTGTTTTAGTAGAAGGAAACTACTTTAGAAATTGTAAAAAACCAATGATGATATCAATGCAAGGTTCTGACACAAGTGGAACATTTTCTGATGAAGATGGAGGAATGATAAAAGCATATAACAATTATATGATTGGACAAGATTCCTATATTCCATATTCACAAGACAATGAAAGTTTTGATGCTTATGAAGTATCAAACATAGATGAAACAGTACCAAGTTCAGTAAAATCATTGCAAGGAGAAAATACATATAACAATTTTGATACATCAAGTATCATGTATGAATATGAAGCAGATAGCCCAGAAGTAGCAAAACAAAAAGTAGAAACATATGCTGGTCGTTTAAATGGTGGAGATTTTAAATGGGAATTTAATGATTCTGAGGATGATGAATCAGATAAATTAAATACAGAACTAAAAAATGCTTTAGAAAATTATGAAACCAATTTATTATCAGTAGGTGGAAATTCTATTAATTCGCCAGAACAACCAGAAGATCCAGAAGAACCAGAGGATCCACAAGTGATTCCAGTAGAAGGTATAGCATTGAATATGCAAGAAGTTACATTGAAAATTGGAGAAACAACAACTTTAGAAGCAAGCATAACACCAGACAATGCAACAAACAAAAATGTAACATGGAGTTCAGAAGATAGTGATATAGCAAGTGTGGATAAAGATGGAGAAGTAACAGCAAAAGGAGAAGGAAAAACAACAATAACAGTTACAACAGCTGATGGACAAAAAACAGCAACATGTGAGGTTACAGTTATAGAAGAACAAGATCCGGACCCAGAGCCAGATCCAGAAGAAATTGCAGTAGAAGGAATTTCACTAAATATACAAAATATAACTTTAAAAATTGGAGAAACAACAACTTTAGAAGCAAGCATAACACCAGACAATGCAACAAATAAAAATGTAATATGGAGTTCAGAAGATAGTGATATAGCAAGTGTAGATGAAGATGGAAAAGTGACAGCAAAAGAAGTAGGAAAAACAACCATAACAGTTACAACAGAGGATGGACAAAAAACAGCAACATGTGAGGTTACAGTTAAAGAAAAACAAGAACCAGAACCAGAGCCTGACCCAGAGCCTAAGCCTGAAGTCATACCAGTAGAAAATGTAGTATTAAATCAAGATAATGTGACTTTAAACATTGGAGAAACATCAACATTACAGGCAACCATAACACCAGATAATGCAACAAATAAAACTGTAACATGGACTTCTGAGGATGAAAACATAGCAAGTGTAGATGATGGAATTGTAACAGCAATAGGACCAGGCGAGACAACGATAACCGTAACAACAGAAGATGGAGAAAAAACAGCAACATGTAAAATTACGGTTATGGAGGAAGAGGAAGAACTGATATCAATGATTTCTTATGATTATACAGAATTAACCAATCAAAATGTGACAGCAACCATTACATTTAATAGAGATGATGTTACGATAACCAACAATAATGGAAATAATAAATATGTTTTTGAAGAAAATGGCACATTTATTTTTGAATATGTGGATAGTGAAGGTAATGTTTCTCAAAATATAGCCAGAGTTACCTGGATAGATAAAGAAGGACCACAAATCAATATCAATTATGAAACGATAAATAATGGTAAAGCAGTAAAAGTAACCATACAAGCAAATGAAGAATTAAAACCAATAGAAGGATGGACATTATCAGAGGATAGATTGTCAATAAGTAAAACATTTGACGAAAATAAAACAGAAACGATCCAATTAAGTGATTTAGCAGGAAATATCGTGGAAGCAACCGTAAATGTTCACAATATAGAAATACAACCAGAAAATCAAACACCAAATGGAGAAAGTAATACAAACACGATTACTGGAAATACAAATCAGTATAAAGATGATACAGTCGCAAATACTATATTACCAAGCACAGGAGTTTCAATGATTATAAAAGTGCTTATTGCAGTAGTATTTCTAGGAAGTATTGGTTTCTATGTTCGTTATAGATATTTAAAAAATATTGTAAAATAAACGTTAAATCATGTTAACATTATTAGTTTGTTTATTAAAATTATATTATGATAGGTAGTGTAAAGTAATCTATGAAAAAATAGAATATGAAAACATTATCCAGAAAAT
>CAMLUB010000100.1 GCA_946486515.1 uncultured Clostridium sp. | reverse complement strand
TATTATAAATTAATCTTTAATAATGATGATTTTTTGCTCCGTCCCTAAAATCATCGCTCGATCCCCTTTGGCAACCTTTTGTTTCACTTGAAAGGAGTTGAATATTTTGGAAAGATTAGGAACTCAAACGATTAAGTTTACAACCCCTCCTTCTATTTTGGAATGTGCTTCTATTGTTGGACCGAAAGAGGCTGAAGGTCCTTTGGCCAGATATTTTGATCAAACTTTAGATGATGAATTTTGGGGAGAGAAAACTTGGGAAAAAGCAGAAAGTAAAATAATAAAAGAAACTGTTAATATGGTTATTCGAAAAGCACGGTATTTCTGCAAGCAACATTGATTGCATGTTTGCCGGAGATTTATTAAATCAATGTATTTCCTCAAGTTTTGGATTAAGAGATTTAAAAATTCCATTTTTTGGTGTATTTGGTGCTTGTTCTACTTTTGTAGAATCTTTAACCTTAGGCGCTATCTGTGCAGAAAGTTTTGCAAACTATGTTTTATGCGCCACTTCTAGCCATTTTTGTAGTGCTGAAAAACAATTCCGTTTTCCTTTAGAATTAGGAAATCAAAGACCTCAAACCAGTCAATGGACTGTTACTGGTTCTGGTAGTAGCATTATTTCTAAAAATGGAAATGGTCCATATATTACACATGTTACACCTGGAAAAATTATTGATATGGGAATAAAAGATGGAAATAATATGGGAGCTGCTATGGCTCCAAGTTTTGCTGATACATTAACAACCCATTTTCAAGATACAGGAAGAAGTCCAAACTATTATGATGCTATTATTAGTGGTGATCTAGGATATGTTGGTAAAGATATCGCTATTGACCTGTTAAAAACAAACGGGTATAACATAAAAAATAACTATAATGATTGTGGTGTTTTAATTTTCGATAAAGAAAATCAAGATACTCATAGTGGTGGCAGTGGCTGTGCATGCTGTGGAACTGTATTTTCTGGATATTTTTTTAAACAATTAAAAGAGAAAAAATTAAAGAAAATATTGTTAATTGCTACTGGTGCTTTAATGAATTCTACTAGTTCACAACAAGGAGAAACGATTCCTGGTATAGCCCATGCAATTAGTATTGAAAATTAAGTCAAAAATTTTATGAACGCTCCTTAAATGGGAGCTCATGAATACATAAATATATATTTATGTATGAAACTTGAATAATATGAACTTTAAAGTGTATCCTTAAGTTCATGAAAGGATGAATTTTTATGAATGAAGTTGATTGGAATACTGTTTTTGAATGGTCTACTCTTCTAAAATGTTTTGTTGTTGGTGGTTTAATATGTGTCATTGGGCAAATTTTGATAGATAAGACAAAATTAACACCTGCTAGAATCTTAGTTATTTTTGTAACATTAGGTGCCATTTTAGGTGGGTTAGGAATTTATCAATATTTAGTAGATTTTGCTGGTAGTGGTGCCACTGTTCCTTTAACAGGATTTGGCTATAATTTAGCAAAAGGTGCTATTGAAGAAGTAAAAAACATAGGGCTTATCCGGTGCTTTTACAGGTGGTATAAAAGCTGCTGCTGGACGGAATTGCTGCTGCTATTTTCTTTGGTTACTTAGCTTCTTTAATTTCAAAACCCAAAATGAAAAAACAATAATATTATTTACAAAAAACATAACCAACTTATTAAACATTTTGTCTAATAAGCTGGTTTCATTTTTTATATGTTATTCCTTTATCTATCAATATTTTTATATCTATAATATGCAAATCCTCCACATGCAATCAATAAAACAACGAATATGATCTTAAAAGTCATTCCTCCTGCATGTGGTAAAACACTTGTTGCTACTGTATTGTCTTTATTTTGATTTATATTCTCTTGATTCTCATAATTACTGTTATTTTGATTATTGTAATTCAAGATATCTTCGATACCACCTATCATAACACCATCTATGTAACATTTTGGTTCTGTTTGATTATCTACTTCTAATGTAACAATTTGTTCTGCTTTTTGTTGATTAACTTCTGCTACTTCTTTAATGTACACATATAGATTATCTGATTCTACTATTTGTTCAAAATTTTCTAATTCTTCTGATTTTATATGACATAGAATTGAATATGTCCCATCATTTTCTCTTGTCGCTTTTACTTCTGTCCAATCTGTGATATTATTCTCTCCTTGCTTACCTGAAATATGATAATAATATGTATATATGTCACTTTCATCTCCTATTTTGATTCCAGATATTTTTATGATATTTTCACTTGAAGCTTGTGATAAATCATCTGAACTGAAATATAATTTTGATTCCGTGATAACAGATTTTGCATTTGTAAAGTCTGATGGAATTGGTTCTTTTTGAGGATTTTCTGGCGTTTCTGTTTCTAAATCTTCAGAATCATCTGGTTTTTCTGGTATTTCTGACGTTGTATATGCTTTAATACATACATTTCCTTTTACATTTTCTGTAATTCCCATATCTAGCCAATTATTTTGTGCAAATCCCACTTCATTTGTATAAAAACTCTCTCCAGCATTAACAATTGCTTCATCATATACTGTACCTGGCATATTTGTTTCCATTGATACATATCTTATTTCTCCTTCATCTTCAATCTGTAAAACTACTGCAAATGAATCACCTGTCAATTCTATTGGATTTGCAAATTCAATAGAGTGGTAACCTGGCTCAAAACTAATACTATCTCCTTCTGCTAATTTTACTTCTTGTAAATCTTCTTTTGCCATACTTTTTCCATTAGGATTTACAAATACTTTACATTTATAACCTTGATATGTATGAACACTTATTCTATCTAATGCTTCTTTTTGTGCAGGATTTCTTGTAAATACATTTGCTATATATACATATCCAGAAGTATTAATTGGAAGAAGTGCATTTGAACCTAATATATCATTTTGATATACATTTTGATAATCCTTAGTATTCGTTGCTTTTTCTATTCCCATTAAGTTTTTATAGACATTCGCATCTTCATAAGATATATACATATATCCTTTATCTCCTATTTCAATAACAATATTTTCTCCTTCTATAGAAACTTTATCATCTCCATATTGTGATTGATATGCTTGTAAAATTTCTTGATCTGTTATATCTTCTGGAGAATTCCATTGACTATTATCTACAGTGTCGAAAATCGTTTGCTTTAAATCACTTAAATTTGCTATGCTCTTTTCGCCCCACGAATTTTTAATAATCCAAGCACCATTTTGAGATGGTCTTTGGTTTTCGTTAAAATTACTGACATCATAATTATCATCCCAACCAATAATGACAACTGCATGATCCATTGGCTCATCTTTACAATAAATAGCGCCAGTTTTATTGTTATATGCATCACCACCAGCAAGTAGTTGTGCCCCATGAATTCCAGCATATATTCCACCATAATTTACAATATGTTCCTTCATGCTATCCATAATTTGTTCTCTTTGTGAAGGATCTACACTAGGGAATAAAACCGTATCATATAAAGTTGTTACAACTTCTTTGTTTTGTATTTGTGCAATATCTATATTTTCTTCACTATTTTTAAATGGCATTTCACTTTCATTAACAGCTCCTAATCCGTTAGATAGATATTGTGTTGCTGTTTCATAAGTTCCACCTGCACTTAATGTTCTATTAAATCCATATTCATTTATTTCATCATTTAGAAATGCTCTTTTAGCTGTGGCATAATTCATATGTTGCTCTGAAAAATCATAAATTTCTACTGGTTTTTGGTTATTCAAGTCTCTCAGTGCTAAATTAGATTCTAAAACACCTATTGTTGCAAAAGCCCAACAAGAATTTGTATTTTCTTGATTTTTTATCTTAACATTTTCTGCAATTTTCTCTCTTAAATCATAATTTTCAGAAATGTTTGCCCTTAATAATCTTTGCATTTTAAATACATTATTCATTTCATTTAAATAAGTTTTATGATCTTTTCTTTGAATAATTTCGAATTTTCTTGGTTCTAACAATTGACTTCTTTCTTCTTCACTTAATTGTAACCATTTTTGATACTCTTCTGTATAGGGTACTAAATCTCCTATACCCATTTTATCTGCTGCATAAGTTTTTCCTAAGAAACCAAAAGTAATCATAATGAGTATCAAAATTATGATTTGTACAACTTGTTTTTTCATTTACATATCCCCTTTTTTAAAAATTTGATTTTATTTTATCATTCTTTGATTTTTTTTGAATATTTTTAACAAAAATGAAATAAACTTGTTTTTTTGTCATAAATTTGTCATAAAATCGTTAATTTTACTATTTTAGAACAATAGCGGGCTTTTTTTAACATTTTTTTCTGTTTATAACATTTTAAAGCCCGCGTCATTGTTCTGCGCCAAATTTTACTTTAGTAAAATTGTGTGCATCAGCTTTTATCTATTAGAAAGTCAGTATGACTTTCCTAATAGATAAAAAATAAAGCTATTTCATTTTATGTACTGAACCCAAAAAATTGGACATTTTTTGATTAGGTACTAGGCAACTTGGG
>CAMLUB010000099.1 GCA_946486515.1 uncultured Clostridium sp. | reverse complement strand
CAAGACTTTATTCAAAACAAATAGAAAGTAGAAAACAATCAGAAGAAAGAATAAAACAGTTAAAAGAATTAGAAGAAAAAGAAGATTCATCAGTAGACATTGATAAACTTGTTAAAGATTTCGTAAATATGAAAGAAATAACAAGAACAATGCTTGTATCTTTAGTTGATAAGATAGAAATATCAGAGAATAAAGAAATAACTATATATTATAAATTCAATATTTTAAATATGGGAAAAGAAAATAATAAATTACAAAATGTTGGCTAAATTTTAAAAAATAGTCATAACGGAATATTAGGACAATTATAGTCTTGTTAATATTAGCAGGTGTAACGATTGCAACATTAACAGGAGAAAACGGAATTTTGACAAAAGCAAGTGAAGCAAGTGAACAAACTAAAATATCAGAAGAAAAAGAGGCAATAGGAATTGCATATAGTGGAGTAATGGCATATAATTCAAGAAATGAAGTAAGTGACATAGATTTAGAAAATGAATTAAAGAATAATGGATATAATACGACAGTGACAGATAATGGAGATGGCACATTAAAAGTATTTTTTAAAGATTCACAAAATACTTATAAAGTAGAAAATGGTAGTGTTTCTGAATATATAGTAACTGAACAAAAAATGAATTTAGAAACAGGAACAATCCAGACAATCAATTCTGAAACAAAGGAAATCATAAGTGAAGAAAAAGTGGCTATATTAAAAACAATGAAGTTTTCAACTTCTGCAACAGAAATCTATTTTGTGGATTCAAGAGAACAATCTGATCCAAAACAATATTTAATAGACACATATGGTATTGATGAAGCAAATATTGAAAATATAGCTTATAATGATAATTGCTTACCAGTTTATATGGGAAATAATGGAACAATATATTATGTAGCAAGCCAAGGGAATACTTACTTGAATAGTGAAGAAGAAGGTGGAGGGGATTGCTTATTTGGAAGAACTGGAGCACCAGCGATTCCAGCACTTCAATCACTGATAAAATTGGATCTTACGAATTTAAATACAACATATGCTACAAATATGGCATATATGTTTGCTAAAGCAGGGCATAAAGCATACACTACAGGAGAATACTTGGAAATTATATATGGTTCGAATTTTGATACTTCTAATGTAGTAACAATGGAATCTATGTATGCTTATGTAGGAATCAAAAATATTATATTACCAGAGTCTTTTAATACAATAAAAGTGACAAATATGTCATATATGTTTCGTGGTTATTCATCACGATCAATGGTAGAAACAATAGATGTGGGAGAAAATTTTGATACCTCTAATGTAACAAATATGTCACATATGTTTTTGTATTGTGGACTGGACACACTAATATCAATTGATTTAGGAAAAAAATTTGATACTTCACAGGTAACGAATATGGATTCAATGTTTTTTGCATGTAGTTATGTGTTACCATCTTTAAATTTAGGTAAAAAATTCAATACGACAAATGTAACAGAATATACAAATATGATGATGGGTTGTGGAAAAGATAATCTAACTGAAATAATCTATGAAGATACGATAGCAAATTTTGAAACAAATTGTGAAATTTTGATCAGTGCACTTGGAAAATCTCCATTTTCTAGTTGGGATTATCAAGTAACATGTACAGATGGTGAATATAGTGTTAAATAACAACAAAGAAGCTTAGACTTTTTCCTAAGCTTCTTTTAATGCCTCAAACTTATTACTAAAATCAGGACAATGTTTCTTCAAATTAACTGGTCTTAAATTTTTATCAGTAAAACAATGTTTCGTTTCAGCAAAAATAACATCTTTTCCCGTTTTTTTATCTTTTACTTCATAACCAATGGTTAAACGCACACCATTAAAATCTTTTACAGACACTTTAATAGAAATTGTATCAGCAAAAGTCACATGTTGTTTATATTTACATTTGACTTCTAAAACAGGAATGGTGATGCCTTGTTCTTCAAATTTTTCAAAAGGCATACCAACTTCTTTTAGCCATGCACATCTAGCTTCTTCTAAAAATCGAATATAATTAGAGTGATGAACAACACCCATTCTATCTGTTTCATAATAATTTATTGTTCTTTCATATGTAAAACTCATTTAAAATCGCATCCTTTCGAAAAGGTATTATATAAAATAAAAAAGTATCTGTCAAATAGTATTTAGATACATGTTACAGTTCACACCTACCTTAAGATGATTAGGTCTGAATTGTAACCGTAAAAGCAGAATATTTCAATATTTTTTTCAATTTGACCTAGAAATTATTCATTACAAATGATATAATGCAAACAGAAAAAAACAATAAAAAATGTCCCAAACAGAAACGTCCCCAAAAGGACAAAAGGAGAAAGCAGAAAATGAAAAAATTAAATGGAGTAATATTACAAGCATTTGAATGGTATTTGGAAACGAATCAAAATTGGTGGAATACATTAGCAAATGAAGCAGAAAAGTTAGCAGATATAGGAATAACAGCTGTATGGCTTCCGCCGGCATATAAAGGTATTAACGGAAAAGATGAAGTAGGATATGGTGTATATGACTTATATGATTTAGGAGAATTTGACCAAAAGGGAACTGTGAAAACGAAATATGGTTCTAAAGATGAATATTTAAATTGTATTATGACTTTAAAACAAGCAGGTATTGAAACATACGCAGATATTGTGTTAAATCACAAAATGGGAGCAGATTTGTTGCAAACCATTCCAGCAGAACAAGTTGATTGGGGAAACCACAATCATTTTGTAGAAAATCAAGTGGTAAGAGTAGCAACAAAATTCACTTTTCCAGGAAGAAAACATAAATATTCAGATTTTGAATGGAATTGGACACATTTTGATGGAATTGACTATGATGATAAAACTAAAGAACATGCTATCTTTCGTTTTAAAGATAAAAGTTGGAGTGGGGCAGTTGATGAAGAATTTGGAAATTATGATTATTTAATGGGAGCAGATTTGGATTTTAAAAATCCAGAAGTGGTTCAAGAATGCTTAGATTGGGGAAAATGGTATTTAGAATTAACAAAGGTAGATGGTTTTCGTTTAGATGCTGTCAAACATATTGATGCCAATTTTTATAAAGATTGGATTAAAACACTAAGAAAACAAACAGAAGATGAATTATTTGCAGTAGGAGAATATTGGAGTGGAGATATTTCAAAATTACATAGATATATTACAGAAACAGAAGGACAAATTTCTTTATTTGATGTACCTTTGCATTATAATTTATATAATGCTTCAAAAGATGGAAATTATGACTTAACGAAAATCCTAAATAGCACATTAGTAAAAGAAAATCCAAGCAAAGCAGTAACATTTGTAGATAATCATGATACACAACCAGGACAAAGTTTAACAAGCTTTGTAGAAAGATGGTTTAAATTACCAGCATATGCAATTATTTTATTAAGAGATGAAGGATATCCATGTGTATTTTGGGGAGATTTATATGGTATCAAACATGACAATATCGTACAAATTGAAGGTTTGTCAACATTGATTGATTTAAGAAAAGAAAAAGCATATGGAAAACAAAATGATTATTTTGATCATCCAAACTGTATCGGCTGGACGAGAGAAGGGGATAGAGAACATATAAAATCTGGATTAGCCGTATTAATTGCGAATAAATTTGATGCAGAAAAACGAATGTATATAGGTACGCAATTTGCAGGAGAAAAATTTATAGATGCTATTGGTAGTTGTCAAGAAGAAGTTATCATTGATAATGAGGGATTTGGTATTTTTAAAGTAAAAGCAAAAACAGCTTCTGTTTGGATAAATGCATAGTTTTTTAAGTTTCGACATTTTTGCAGGTGAGGTGCGTTATTTTTTGAATAATTTCCTCGGCTTGCTACATAGATGATAACTTCTAAGTTTTTAATAAGCGAGCCTCTCGCTGTTCACGCTTCATCACTTATTAAAAACTAAGAATTTATACATTTATTCCACGGCACATTCGTCAATTTATTCAAAAAATAACGCACCTCACCTGCAAAAATGTCGAAACTTAAAATGTGGTTTGGGTAGAAAAATCATCCGTTATGTGATATAATGTAGCAAATTGTATAGAAGAAATAAAAAGGAGAATGTAGATGCCTAAATTTTTTGTGACAACCAATCAAATAGAAGGAAAGAAAATCTCAATACAAAATGAAGATGTCAATCACATAAAAAATGTTCTAAGAGCAAAAATAGACGATACAATAGAAATATGTGATAGTATAACTTCTAAAAACTATATCTGCAAGATAGAGCAGATAGAAGAAAATAATATATGTTGTCATATTGTTGAAGAAATTGAGTCTAACGTAGAACCACATATACAAGTAAGTATTTTTCAAGGATTACCAAAAGCAGATAAGATGGAATGGGTTATCCAAAAATCAGTAGAGTTAGGCGTATATGATATTACACCAGTAGAAATGAAAAGATGTGTGGTAAATTTAAAGGACAAAGATAAAGTAAAGAAAATACAAAGATGGCAAAAAATATCTGAAGGCGCTGCAAAACAGTCTGGAAGAGATAGAATTCC
>CAMLUB010000098.1 GCA_946486515.1 uncultured Clostridium sp. | reverse complement strand
AATTACCTGCTGGAACAGAAATGGTTATGCCAGGAGATAACGTATCAATGACAATTGAATTAATTACACCTATCGCTATCGAAAAAGGATTAAGATTCGCTATTCGTGAAGGCGGTAGAACAGTTGGTTCAGGTGTTGTTGCTGATATAATTGAATAATAAAAGGATAAAAAGATTACCAAGATAGTTATTTTGGTAGTCTTTTTTTTTACATTATGTAAAAATTGTGGTATAATATAGTTATCAACTAAAAGGAGGTTGTATAATGGACAGAGTAGACAGTAGATGTATACTTAAAACTGAAATATGAAGAACTATACAAAAGTTATAAATATTAGTCAATATACTTGTAATTTTGCTAAAATAATAATAAAATAGATATGTCATAAATTAAATGAAATAAGATAAAATGTAAAAAAGACTAATAGATTTGTTACTTAAGAAAGGAATGATAATAATCATGAAAATAATACTTGATGCCATGGGTGGAGATAACGCACCAGATGCCAATATAAAGGGAGCAGTAAATGCCATCAATAAAGTAAAAGCAGAAGTTATATTAGTAGGAAAAGAAGAAGTTATCAGAAGTAAAGTAAAAGAATTTTATGGAAAAGAGATTGAAGAAATATCTGATAGATTAAAAATAAAAAATGCAACTGAAACAATAGAAATGTGTGATACACCGACAGTTGCAATTAAGCACAAAAAAGACTCATCTATGGTAGTAGGATTTAAAATGTTAAAAGAAGATGAAGGAGATGTGTTTATATCAGCTGGAAATTCAGGAGCATTACTAACAGGTGCAACATTATTAGTAGGAAGAATTAAGGGAATAGATAGACCAGCATTAGCAGGAATATTACCAGCATATAAAAGCCAATTATTATTAATAGATGCAGGATCTAACACAAATTGTAAACCAATCAATTTATTACAATTTGCACAAATGTCTAGTATTTATTTAAGAAATACATTTGGAATAGAAAATCCAGCAATTGGTTTATTAAATATCGGAACAGAAGAAACAAAAGGAAATGAATTGGTAAGGGAAAGCTATAACTTGTTAAAAGAAAAATCAAAAGAATTAAACATCAATTTCGTAGGAAATGTAGAAGGAAGAGATGCATTTTCTGGAAAAATAGATGCCATTGTAACAGATGGATTTACAGGAAATGTATTCTTAAAAACAACAGAAGGACTAGGAAAATTTGTAAAAAGAACTTTGACAGAAAGTTTAACGAAAAATTTACTATCAAAGATATTGGCAATTCCAGCATTACCAGCCATAAAGCGTTTCAGTAAAACAATGGATTATAAATCTTATGGTGGAGCATTATTTTTAGGAGTAAAAAAACCAGTAGTAAAAGCACATGGAAGTAGTGATGAATTATTATTTGAATATACCATTATTCAAGCAGAAAAATTTGTAGAAAATCAAGCAGTAGATAAGATGATAGAAGAATTTCAAAGGACAAGAGAAGAAAAATAATGTCCAATTGGGGACGTTTTTATTTGGGACATTTTTTGAAAATAATATATTAAGCATTGAAAATGTCCCAAATAGAAACGTCCCCAATTGGACAAAAGAAAATTGACTTACTTGTATAAAAGAAAAATATTTATCAAATTTACTTGACAAATATGCAAACATATAATATAAATGAATCTGTAGAAGCAAAATATCAAATGTATAGATTGTTTGCAAACTTGAGAGGAGGTGAACTCGAGAAAATGAGTTCAGAAGAAGTTTTAGAGAAAGTAAAAGGAATCATTGTAGAACAATTAGGTGTAGCTGAAAACGCAGTTACAATGGAAGCATCTTTTATAGATGATTTAGGAGCTGATTCATTAGATATTGTTGAATTAGTTATGGCACTAGAAGAAGAATTTGATATTGAAATTCCTGATAGTGATGCAGAAAAAGTTGTTACTGTAGGAGATGTTGTTGAATACATAAAAGAAAACGTAAAATAAACGGAACGATAGGGACGCCAAATCGTTCCGTTTTTCCTATACAAGAATACAAGAAATGGAATGATTTGGTACGTCCCTATCGTTCCATTTGAAGAATCGTATTGAAAATTGTTGATAAGTTTTGATAAAAATAATATAAGTAATCAAAAGTATTTTTGTGCGCAATTTCTGTATTGATAAACAAATTACTACTATGGATTATTTTTCCTTCTAATTCTAAAGTCATATTTCCAATAGAAGTTCCTTTTGTAATAGGAGCTTTTAAAACAGATTCATAGTTTATATATACATGGAGCTTATCAACTAAATCATTTCTTATAGGAATAGAAGAATAGGGAAGTTCCTCAAATGTTATATCTAAATAATTTGAAACTCCTTTAGTGATAGTGATATTTTGAAGGTTTTCTTTTTTCCAAATTTCAAAATAATTAGAAAAGATTTCTTCAATATTGACACATGTAAAATTTTGAAAAGCATACTCAATCAATTTGATACTATCAGTTGTTCGATATTTTTTTGTATCAGCACCAAGGACTACACAAATTATATCCATATTGCTTCTCTTACAACATGTGACTAAACATCGATTGGCACCATTTGTAAATCCAGTTTTTATGCCATAAACGCCATTTAAGGCTCCTAATAGTTCATTCGTATTTGTCAGTGTTTTTGGATATCCATTAATTGTAATCGTATAATTTTTTGTTCCAACTATTTTGGCAAAAATTTCATTATTCATAGCATAATTTGAAAGTAAAGCTAATTCATAGGCAGTAGTATAATGTTCATCTTCATCTAATCCATGAGGTGTAACAAAATGCGTATTAGAAAGTCCTAATGAGATGGCTTTTTCATTCATTAAGTTAGCAAAATCAGTAATAGAACCTGCTACATGTTCTGCTAAAGCGACAGCAGCATCATTACCAGAACGCATCATAAGACCATATAATAAATCAGAAACGGTTATTTTGTCACCAGTTTTTAAGCCAAGTCGAGAACCACCTGTATTAGATGCTTTTTTAGAAATTTCAACAGTATCAGATAAATTGGTATGTTCAATAACAATAAGTGCTGTCATAATTTTCGTGGTAGAAGCCATTTTTTTCTTTTGATTTTCGTTTTTTCCTACAAGTATTGTGTTTGACTTTCTATCAATTACGACATAGGCTCTAGAATTTATTGTAGGCATTTGTATAGGATTACTATTGGTTTCTAGACTATCTACATTCATTATTTCTGAAATGTCAAAATCATCTTCAATAGGGAGTAAATCATCTGCCAAAACAGATTTGCTGATAAATAGTGTTAGGAAAAATAAAAACATGATTTTATAAAAAAATTTAAATTGTTTCATAAAATATTACCCTCAAAGTAAGCATATGAAACACACAAAAAAAATATAACTATAGATATAAAAATGATAGAATGTTACGGACATAAGAAAAATGAACACAAATTAACATAAAAGCTTGAATTTATAAAGAAAATGTAATATAATTGTAATGTGAAGATAAAGAATATGACAAGCTTGAAAAACTTATATCCCTAAGGTAAAAAACATTACGTTTTGGCATTAAAAAAAACAGGGAAAAAATGTTATTGACTAATTAAAAAAATGCGATAAAATATAAGTACATTAAGATTTATAATAAGGAGAGATAACTATGAGTATTAATAAAATTATGAGAGTTTTCATAGTACTATTATTAATGATTTGTGTAGCAATGATACCTAATATTGTAAGAGCTGCAGAACAAACACCACCATTGTATTTTGGAATAACAGAATTAAGAGAAGCAACAGGAATGGGATATTCTATTAAAGATCCAGATTCCAACAGTGAAGAAACAGGAAGTGCTGCAAAAATATGGAATATTGTACAATATAGTGGAGAAAATACAAATGACCCTACTGAAGTAAATGTATATTGTGTGAAAGCAGGTGTTGGATTTACAGAAGGTCAAGGAACAAAAGAAATACAAGAATATAATTTGAAATTTGACATGTATACAGAAAGGTTAGAAATAGCAGATCAAGATGCGAATACAAATAAAGTATTATCTAATCTAGTAAATGGTGGTCACTATAATGAGTTATTAGCGATAGCTAACTTAATCTATATACCAGGAGAATCAACAGATGCTGAGAAAGAAACTTTATTAAGAGAATCAGGTGTCTTAGCATTACAAGAGCAAGAATATGCAGGTTTAGGGGAAGAATATAACATAACAGATGATGAAATAGAAGCCGTACAACAAGCAGCAATATGGTATTTTACGAACTATGGAGAAGAAAATGGAAAATATGATGTTTATGATGAGGATGCATGGTTATATTATACAGAAGATGGAACACAATATGAACCATTATCATCATATGGAACAGATAAAACACCAGCAGTAGGATTTGTAAGAAGAGAACAAGCTGTAAAATTATATCAATATTTAATAGATGAAGCAAAAGAGCAAGCAGCAAATTATGAAGATCCTAATGTAAAACATAGAAATCAATTAACATTATATACGACAGCAACAGGAAATTCACAACCATTAATGAAAGTAGAAAAAATACCACAAGAATTTGATTTA
>CAMLUB010000097.1 GCA_946486515.1 uncultured Clostridium sp. | reverse complement strand
ACAAAAGATCCATTAAATTTTAAAGGATATATGAAAAAAGTAGAAATGTTAAAAGAAAAAACAAAAATCGAAGAAGCTGTGAAATGTGGTACATGTGAAATAGAAGGAGAAAAAGCAGTTCTTGCTGTTATGGATGGAAACTTTTTAATGGGAAGTATGGGATCCGCAGTAGGAGAAAGAATTACATTAGCAATCGAAACAGCTGTTAAAAAGAAACTACCACTAGTCACATTTTGTGTATCAGGTGGTGCAAGAATGCAAGAAGGAATGATATCTTTAATGCAAATGGCAAAAACATCAAGTGCTCTTACCAAATTAGATAAAGCAGGACAATTATATATATCTGTATTAACAGACCCAACGACAGGAGGCGTAACAGCAAGTTTTGCAAGCTTAGGAGATATTATTTTAGCAGAACCACATGCATTAATTGGATTTGCAGGACCAAGGGTTATAGAGCAAACCATTAATCAAAAATTGCCAGAAGGATTCCAAAGTTCAGAATTTTTGTTAGAACACGGATTTATTGATAAAATAGTAGAAAGAAAAGATATGAAATCAACCATTGCAAAATTAATCAGATTGCATAAGTTGCCAAAGGGGACGTGCCATTTTGGCAACTAGAATAAAAAGATAAAAGAATAAAGCGAATATAGATAATAAAGTTGCCAAAATGGCACGTCCCCTTTGGCAACTTAAGGAGGAAGAAATATGTCAAAAATAACAGCATGGGATAGAGTTATGCTTGCGAGAAAAATAGATAGACCAAAAGCATTAGACTATATTAATGGACTATTTGATGATTTTATAGAATTACATGGTGATAGAAATTTCGGAGATGATAAAGCAATTGTTGGAGGAATTGCAACATTTGATGGTATGCCAGTTACTGTAATAGGAGAACAAAAAGGAAAAAAAGCAAAAGAAAATATGGAAAGGAATTTTGGCATGCCAAATCCAGAAGGATATAGAAAAGCATTACGATTAATGAAACAAGCAGAAAAATTTAATAGACCAATTATTACCTTTATTGATACACCTGGTGCATATCCTGGAATGGGTGCAGAAGAAAGAGGTCAAGGTGAAGCAATTGCTAGAAATTTATTTGAAATGTCAAAATTAGAAATACCAATTATTTGTATAGTAATTGGAGAAGGGTCTAGTGGTGGTGCATTGGCAATTGCTGTGGGAGATAGAATTGCTATGCTAGAAAATGCAGTATATTCTATTTTATCACCAGAAGGATTTGCAAGTATCTTATATAAAGATTCAAGTAAAGCCAAAGAAGCAGCAGGAGATATGAAGGCTACTGCGAAAGATTTAAAAGATTTTGGAATCATTGACAAAATTATAAAAGAGCCAGAAGGTGGTGCACAAGAAGATATAGAAATGGTTCTAAAAGAATTAAAGTCATACATTAAAAAAAGTTTAAAAGAATTAAACACATTATCTAAAAAAAAATTAGTAGAAAACAGATATGAAAAATTTAGAACAATGTGTTAAAATGTCTTAAACATAGTTTAATAAAGTATATTTATAAAAGCTAAAAACTATTGTAATGGATTTTAGATGGAATTTAAATTGAAAAATGAAATATATGTTAAATAACTTAAAATTTCATATAATTTCTGATACAATAAAAAATAAAATTTAGGAGGAATTTAAAATGTTATTAGAAGGTAAAAAAGTAGTCATTATGGGAGTAAGAAACAAATGGAGTATTGCATGGGGAGCAGTACAATCAGCATATGAACAAGGAGCAGAAGTGATTTGTACATGTTCAGGAGACAGTGTAGAAAAAGTAAAAGATTTAACAAAAGATATGAAAAATGTAAGTGTCTATGAATGTAATGATGTAAGTAAAGATGAAGATATAGATAAATGTTTAGAAGAAATCAAAAAAGACCATGGAAAAATTGATGGATTATTACATGCCATTGCACATGCTAACACAGAAGATTTAAGAAATGATTTCATTTTAACATCAAGAGATGGTTATGCACATGCACAAGATGTAAGTGCCTATTCATTAGTAGCGATTGTTAGAATGGCAAGAGAAAAAGAAATGCTAAATGAAGGTGCAAGCATTGTAGCATACACATATTATGGATCTGAAAAAGTCATCGAAGGATACAATGTTATGGGAGTTGCAAAAGCAGCATTAGAAACAAGTATTAGATATCTAGCAAAAGATTTAGGAAAAGATGGATATAGAATTAATGGTATTTCATCAGGACCAATTAAAACATTATCTGCAAAAGGAATTAAAGACTTTGGTTCAATATTAGATGTTGTTGAAGAAAGAGCACCATTACATAAAAATGTTACGATTAACCAAGTAGGAGATGCTACTGCATTTTTATTTAGTAATATGTCAAGTGCCATTACTGGAGAAATTATTCATGTTGACAATGGTTTTTCAATTGTTGGTGTGTAAATTTTAATAGATAAATAATAACTTGTCTTGAAAATTAAAATATATGTTCAATAAGAGCTTTTGTTACAATTCACAGCTCAATAAAGGACAGGGAAAGGTTATAGATTCTGGATTGAATGAATTCCGAATGTGATTGGAGTACTTGTAGTCTTTCTGATTAGAAAAATAGCGGGCTTTCTTAAACATTTTATCTGTTTATAACATTTTAAAGCCTGCGTCATTCTTCGGCGCCAAATTTTACGTTAGTAAAATTTGTGTGCATTGAATTTATATATTAGAAAGTCAGTATGACTTTTCTAATATATAAAAACAAATAAGGAAGCGGGAATAGCGAGAGGCTCATTTGTTTTAGATTTAGAAAGGATAAAGTGCATTGAGCCAAGAAATTCAAGAAATACAGAATCATATAACCTTTTCCTGTCCTTTATTGAGCTGTGAATTGTAATAAGCTTTTAAAAATTTTAATTTTTTTGTAACAAAATCAAAAAAAAGTTCCCTTATTATATAGAAGGAGGTAGAAGAGTTATGCAGAATACAGAAGAAATATATAAAAAATACTCTACAACTGTATATAAATACTTATTCTGCCTAACGCAAAATAAAGATATTTCTGAAGAATTAACGCAAGAAACTTTTGCTCAAGCTGTTGCAGACATAAAAAAATTTAGAGGAGAATGTAAATTATCTGTTTGGTTATGTCAAATAGCAAAACATCTATGGTATAAAGAATTAAAAAAGAGCAAGAAAAGTGAGAATGTTTCTTTTGAAGAAGTAAAAGACACAGTATTGTATGATGAATCTTTTGAAGAAACTATCTGTGAAAAAGAACAAAAGTTAAAACTATTTAAAGATATGCAAAAACTTGATGAGAAATCAAGAGAAGTCATGTATTTAAGAATGATAGGTAATTTAAGTTATGAAGAAATAGGAGAAATACTTGGAAAGACAGGAAATTGGGCAAGAGTGACATTTTATAGAGCAAAACAAAAAATAAGGGAGGAAAATGAAAATGAAAAATAAAAAAGAATGTGAAATTGTGCAGGACTTATTAGTTAATTATGCTGATGGTGTATTAAATCCAGAATCTAAAAAATTAGTGGAAGAACATTTACAAGATTGTGAAAATTGCCAGCTGGAATTCAGCCATATAAAAGAGGATAGTAAAGAAAAAGATCATAAAGAACAGATAGAGTTAGATTATCTAAAAAAAGTTAGAATAAAGTCGAAAGTAAAATCTATATTGTTAGCTAGTGCCATTATATTGTTCATTGCTTTTATCATATTTTTAAACAACTTTTTGAAAATAAATAGTATTATGAACAAAGCAGAAAAATCATTACAATCAAATAATTTTTATAAAGAAACAAGTGAAATATTATTTGATAATCATACTGCTGTGACAAAAGAATATTATAAAGATGGTAAATATAAATCGGTATGGGAGGTTTATTCTGAGAGTGGAATAGAAACAAGTATTATACAATATGCGGATATTCATTCAGATGAACGAACATATATATATGAAACAGAAAAGAAAGCAGTTATTGAAAAGGGCGATATCTCCGAAATAAAAAATAATCATATAAAAAATGTTCCTTTTGTTATTGGTAGAAATAATTTAACTGCAAAAATAGGAACAACTTTTGTATATTCCATAGATACAGATACATATGATTATGGAGAAGAATATTATGTATTAAAAAATAGGTCTGAAGGGAATAGATGGGAAATATGGATAGATAAAGAAACAGGATTGCCAATAAGGCAAATTAGTAGAGGTGGAGCAAAATCATTTTTTACAGGTACAGATGTTGTAAAAGAAATTAGAGATACAATACAGTCATATAAATATGAATTTGATACAGTTACAGACGAAGATGTAAATATTCCAGACTTAACTAACTATACAATAGAAAATAAAACTTTAAATATGGAAGATATGATAGAAGAATAATTTGTTAGCTATAGTTCGAATTAAAATGTAGTAAAGCAACTAGGTTGTTCCCATAAATAAAAAATAATAAAAAAATGTTGCAATTGGTATATTGTTTCTGGTATAATAGTAAAGATATAAAATATAAAAGACATCTGGTAAAATGTCAAGATAATTTTTGAAAAGATTTTAATTTTTT
>CAMLUB010000096.1 GCA_946486515.1 uncultured Clostridium sp. | reverse complement strand
ACTGATTTTTACCACAGCAATTTTTGTATTTCTTCCCACTTCCACATGGACAAGGATCATTTCTACCAACTTTAGGGCCATCATTTCTAATAGTTCTATCAACATCAGTACCAATTTTTGCTCCCCCATCTACACTGTGGATTGCTTCTAATGCTGCTCCAGTTATTTTTACAGTTTCTTGTCTTTTAGCTTCTGTTTGTTGTCTGATATGTAATAAAATTTTTGTTACATCTACTTGGATATCTGAAATCATTTCATCAAACATATCCATACCTTCAATTCTGTATTTTACAACAGGATCTTGTTGTCCATAAGCTCTTAATCCTATACCATTTTTCAATTCATCCATACTATCAATATGGTTCATCCATTTTTCGTCAACAACTTTTAACATAACAACTCTTTCAAGTTCTCTCATTTCTTCTGAACCAATTGCTTCTTCTTTTTCAGCATATTTCTCATTAGCACGTTTTAATAATTCTTCTGAAATAGACTGTGCATTGTTTTTGTTTTCTTTTATATAATCTAACATATCTATATCAAAAATATTGTTTATTTCTGCATTTAGAGCTTCTATATTTATATTTCCATGTTCTTCCTCAATAAACATTCCTGTTATATTATTTGAAACTGTATTTATCATATTTAATATTGCATCATGTATATTTTCTCCATCTAGAACTTGTCTTCTTTGTTTATATATGATTTCTCTTTGAGCATTCATAACATCATCATATTTTAATACATTTTTACGAATACTAAAGTTTCTTCCTTCAACTTTCTTTTGAGCATTTTCAACGGCATTTGATATGATTTTAGATTCTATTGGCATATTTTCATCTGCACCTAGAGAATTAAATACTTTAGTTATTGTATCTCCGCCAAAGATTTTCATTAAATCATCATCTAAACCTATATAGAATTTAGATTCACCTATATCTCCTTGACGTCCAGCACGTCCTCTTAACTGGTTATCAATTCTTCTTGACTCATGTCTTTCTGTACCTATTATTTTTAACCCACCAGCTTCAATTACTTTTTCTTTTTCTTCTTTTATTTTTTCGTCAAATTTTTCAACTAAATTTTTAAATTTCTCTCTTGCATTTAAAATTTCTTGATCTTCAGTTTCATAATATGTGTCTGCTTCCTCAATTAAGTTAGCTGGAACTTTATTTCTTCTCATTTCTTCTTTTGCTAAATATTCACTATTTCCTCCAAGCATAATGTCTGTACCACGTCCAGCCATGTTTGTTGCTATTGTTACTGCACCATATTTACCAGCTTGTGCAACAATTTCAGCTTCTTTTTCATGATATTTAGCATTTAATACTTCATGTTTAATTCCTTCTTGTTTTAAAAGTTTACTTAATTTTTCAGATTTCTCAATTGATACTGTACCTACTAATACTGGTTGACCTTTTTCATGACTTTCTTTTATACTTTTTACGATTGCTCTATATTTTGCATTTTCATTTTTATAAATAACATCATTTTCATCTTTACGAATCATAGGTTTATTTGTTGGTATTGCTACAACATCTAAATTATATATTTCTTCAAATTCTGCTTCTTCTGTCATAGCTGTACCTGTCATACCAGATAATTTATCATACATTCTAAAATAGTTTTGGAATGTTATTGTTGCTAATGTTTTAGATTCATCAGCTATTTTAACATGTTCTTTTGCTTCTATAGCTTGATGTAAACCATTATTATATCTTCTACCATACATAATACGACCTGTAAATTCGTCAACAATCAAAACTTCGCCATCTTTTACAATATAGTCAATATCTTTTTTCATTACACCATGTGCACGTAGTGCTTGATTTACATGGTGAACTAATGTTGAATTTTCTAAATCATTAAAATTTTCTAATCCAAATGTTTCTTCTGCTTTTTTTATACCTTTTTGAGTCAATGTTGCTGACTTTGCTTTCAAGTCAACTATATAGTCGTATTTTTCATTATCTTCTGCTTGTTCAAAATCTTTTACATCTTCTTCAACTATTACTTTTGGTGTTAATCTTTTTACAAAATTATCTGCTTTTTTATATAAATCTGATGACTCATTTGCACGTCCTGATATTATTAATGGAGTTCTGGCTTCATCTATTAAGATACTATCAATTTCGTCCACTATAGCATAATGTAATCCTCTTTGAACTAATTGATTTTTATATATAACCATATTATCTCTTAAATAGTCAAATCCAAATTCATTATTTGTACCATATGTTACATCTGCATTATATGCTTCTTGTTTTTCTTTAGGCTCCATTCCAGCTATTACTAATCCAACTGTTAGACCTAAAAATTTATATAATTTTCCCATCCATTCACTGTCTCTTTTAGCTAAGTAGTCATTTACTGTAATTACATGTACACCTTTTCCTTCCAAAGCATTTAAATACACTGGTAATGTTGCAACTAATGTTTTTCCTTCACCAGTTTTCATTTCTGCTATTCTTCCTTGATGTAAGATAATACCACCTATTAATTGTACATCAAAATGTCTCATTCCTAATACTCTTTTAGATGCTTCTCTTACAACGGCAAATGCTTCTGGTAATATATCATCTAATGTTTTACCTTCTGCTAATTGTTTTTTGAAATAATTTGTTTTTTCTCTTAATTCATGGTCTGTTAGTTTTGATATTTCTCCTTCTAATTCATTTATTTTTGCTATTATTGGCATTACTCTTTTTACTTCTTTTTCACTATATGACTTGAATATTTTCTTTAATATACTCATTTTGAATTCAATCCTTCCCTATTGTTTATATTTTTACTTTGTTACTATATCACTAAAACTTATTTTAATCAAGTATTTTGGTATAATTTCTTTTAATGTCTCATTAGGGACGTTTCTTTTTGAGACATATTTTTTATATTATAACATAAATTTAATTATCAGAGTATATTAGAAAAGAGGAATATTATGTTTGTGTATAATTTTAAAATTAATGGAAGTAAAGTTTTTAAAACATTTTTTATTTGTGTAGTTATATTAATAATTATTATTGTAGGTGTTGTTTCTTATCGAATTTTTAATGGTGCTGAACAGTCTAAAAATTCTCCTTGTTCTCCTAAAAATGGAGTATCTGTAATATCAGCAAAAAATTATACTAATATTTTAAAAGCTGTACATGAAAATATTGATAGTTATGTTGGATTAAAAATTCAATTTACAGGATATGTTTATAGAGTTGCTGATTTGAAAGAAAATCAATTTATATTATCTAGAGATATGATTGTTTCTTCTGATTTTAAATATGTGATTGTTGGCTTTTTGTCTGAATATGATAATGCAAAAGATTTTGAAAATGATACTTGGGTTGAAGTTACTGGAGAAATCTTTAAAGGTACTTATCATGGTGATATGCCAATTTTGAAAGTAACTGAAATAAAAAAGGTTAATACTCCTAGCGAAGAATATGTTTATCCTCCTGATGAGAGTTATATTCCTTTGGATTAGGGGACGTTCCTTCAATCCCTAATTTTAGGGATTTCGGGGACGGACCTTAGATAAAAAGAAACAATTGAGATATAAATACCTCAACTGTTCCTTAATTTTCCAGAAGCTAATGCTAGCTCTGTAGCTTGTGCTACTGCTGAACTTCTGGAGTTTGATGTTCCAAGTAGCTCTTCGATGCAAGTGATACCTTTTCCTCTGAGATATGTATCAAGAGTATTTCTCTTTATTATTTCAATATCTTCAGATGGAATTGACCAGCCTGCACTTTTTCCCCAGAAAAATTTTTTAGATTTATTCTCATATATGCAAACAATTTGCACATTAAAATATTGTCCAAATGAACTTTCTATTCCGGCCTCACAGCTAACATAAAAATCCATTTCTGAGAATTTTTTTCTTATATTGTTTAGTCTGTTCAAAGCACCTTGATAGGTTTCATCTTCGAATGGTTGACTTGGAACACCTGATGAAATTGACATTGAATAAAATTCAATTTCAGATTCTTTTAAATTAAAGAACCGTGAAAATGCTTTTTTTATTCCGTCAATTTTTTCTAAAGATGTTGTTGCAATTGCAACTTTTAACATGGTTGTCGTCCTCCTTCTTTTAAAAAAACAAACTTTTGCTACACTTTTATTATATCACTTTTTTGTTGATTTTTCAATGTTTTACTACTATGTTCCATCATATGGTTCATCACCATCTCGTGAAAGATCTTTGTATGGTATAAAAACTGGTTCTTCATTTTTAAATTCTTCTTCGTCAAATGTACGCAATATGCTTTCATCAACATCAATTATATATTTTTGATCCTCTATATCTAAAACTAAGCATCTTATATATCTTGTTGCTTTACCATCATTTCCTTCTATTTTTTTCCATACTTTTTTTCGTTTTTCTGGTCCTAATTTAATATCTACTATTTCTTTCATGTATTCAAATAATCCTTGTGAATCAATGTTATATTTGTCTTTTAATATTTCTATTGCATTTCTAATAAAAGCTATATCATCACTTTCTTTTACTGAAATAAAACTTTGATTGTCTATGCTAATGTTCGAAGATGTAGTATTAGTCTCTATATCTTCTTCTATCTTTTTTATCGAATCTTGACTTCTATTTCTATTAAATTTATCAAGTGCATTTTTGAATTTGTCTTCTTTGTCATCTAAAATAACTATACCTTGAGCAGTTAAACCTGTTTTTAATCTTGTAAGAT
>CAMLUB010000095.1 GCA_946486515.1 uncultured Clostridium sp. | reverse complement strand
TTATCATCTTGTCTTAATTGTACAACTGCATATGGTCTTCTTCCTGTTCTTGGATCATCAAACCCAACTGGTTTTAATGGTCCAAATCGTAAAGTATCTATTCCTCTCTTTCCCATAATTTCTATTGGCATACAGCCTTCAAAAATTTCTCTTTTTTCAAAATCATGTAAAGTAACCACTTCTGCATTGACTAATGCTTTTACAAAACTTTCATATTCTTCTTGATTCATAGGAAGATTAATATAGCTTTGTTCCTCTTTTTCCGCTTCTAAACGTTTTTTCCAATCATCCATACTTTCTTCTTTTTTCTTTTCTTGTGCATATCGATCTCCATAAAAAGCAATATCAAAGTTTATACTATCTTTGTTAACAATTGGAGCTGCTGCATCATAAAAGTATAGCTTATTTTGACCTGTTATTTTTTGAATATCTTTTGTTAATCCCTCTGAAGTTAATGGTCCTGTCGCAATAATCACAATCCCTTCTTTTGCTATTTCTTCAATATCGGTAATTTCTTCATGTATCACTTCTATATTTTCATTTTCTTCAATTACCTTTGTTACTTTTTCTGAAAATACTTCTCTGTCTACCGCTAACGCTTGCCCAGCAGGTACACTTGTTTCATCTGCTATTTTAATTAACAAAGAATCTAATCTTCTTAACTCTTCTTTTAATAGCCCACATGCATTTGTTAATAAGTTTGATTTAAAAGAATTGCTACATACAATTTCTGCTAAATTTTGATTACTATGCGCTGGTGAAAATTTAATTGGTTTCATTTCATACAACTTTACTTTTATTCCTCTTTTAGAAATCTGATACGCAGCCTCTGTCCCAGCTAAACCTCCACCAATAATGGTTATATAATCTTTCATTCTCTTATCCTTTCTGGCGATGATTTTGGGGACGGAGCAAAATCATCGCCGTCCACAAATCATCACTCTTCAAATAATCGCATAATATCCTCTTTAGATAATGTACTAATAAATGAAGTTTTCGTATCAAGCATATTATCAATTAGTTCTGCTTTCTTTTGTTGTAATTCATAGATTTTTTCTTCAATAGAATTTTTCGTAATTAATTTATATACTTGTACATTATTTTTTTGTCCTATTCTGTATGCTCTATCTGTTGCTTGATTTTCTGTGGATAAATTCCACCATGGGTCGTAATGGATCACCATATCTGCACCTGTTAAGTTTAAACCTGTTCCTCCAGCTTTTAGAGATATTAAGAATACTTTAATATTTGGATTTTCATTAAATTCATCTACCAAATCCAGCCTTTCATCTACTTTTGTCGCTCCAGTTAATTTAGAATATTTTATGTTTAATTTTTGTAATTCCTTTTCAATGATTGGAAACATAGAAGTATATCCAGAAAATAGTAATATTTTATGCCCACCTTTTACCGCATCTTCTACAATTTCCATACACTGATTTAATTTACTACTTCCGTTTGTATAATCTTTAATAAACAAGCTTGGATGACAACAAATTTGTCTTAATCTTGTTAAAACTGCTAATATTTTTATATGACTTTTTTCAATACCATTTAAGTGAATTTCTTCTGCTACTTCTTCTCTTGCTTGAGCCAAATAGGAAACATATAGATTTTTCTGTTCTTCTTCCATTTCATTATTCAAAACCGTTACTGTTTTTTCTGGTAATTCTGTTAATACCTCTGCCTTTGTTCTTCTTAGGATAAATGGTTCTATTAACATTTTTAACTTATTTAATGCTTGTGTATTATTTTCTTTAACAATTGGTGTTTCATAAAGATTTTTAAATTTTTTATATGAAAATAGGTATCCAGGCATAATATAATCAAATATTGACCATAATTCTGCTAAAGAATTCTCAATTGGTGTTCCTGTTAAGGCATATCTCGTGTCTGCACTAATTTTTTTGATTGATTTTGCATTTTGCGTATTACTATTTTTCAAATACTGTGCTTCATCTGCAATCATATATCGAAATTGATAATTTTTGTCTTTATATAATTCGATATCTCTTTTTAATAAGTCATAAGAAGTAATGACCAAATCATAATTTTCAATATCTGCAATTTTTCTTTTTCTTTCTGCTAATGTACCATTAATCACAAGTGTCTGTAATCCTCCTGTAAACTTTTCTGCTTCATTTTGCCAGTTTAATGCTAAAGAACTTGGTGATATAACCATACTCGTTCTTCTTTGTTGTTTTGGAGTATTTTGCACATAATCCATAATAATGGATAACATTTGTACTGTTTTTCCTAATCCCATGTCATCTGCTAATATACCGCCAAATTTATATTTATCTAATGTTTTTAGCCATTTAAATCCAATTTTTTGATAATATCTTAAGGTATTATCTAATATTTCTGGTACTTTTATTCTATCATTTTCATTATCTTTGTTTAACTCATTAACCGTATTTCTATAATTTTCATTTTTGATAACTTGTTTACCTTTTGCTCCTTTTAGTAATTCTTCTAGATATAAACTTCGATACATAGGAAGATTGACCTCTCCCTTTCCTAAGTCTTTATATTCGATATCCATACCAGTAACCAATTTATCAATAAAATCTAATTCTTTATTATCTTCTAACTCTAAAAAACTTCCATCTTTTAATCTATAATATTTTTTCTTTAAGTTGTACTTTTGCATAATATTTTCTAGTTCTTTGACATCTATATCTAAATTATTTAAATCAATAGAAAGCAAATTATTTTCTATTTTTACACCAATAGCTCCCATTTTGGGCTGTTTAATCTGTTTTTTCTTAAAATTATCTGTCACTAACACTTCAAAATTTTGCATGTAATAATAGATGTCTTGTGTTAAAAACTGGTAGATTTTATCATCATCTGGTAGAATAAATCTCAAATTTTTGACATCTAACATAAAACCTGTTTTTCGAAAAATATTTAATGCTTTGGTTTCTTTTATCATGTTTCTTGCTATTTTAATGGTTTGCTTTTCATCTAGTGGATTAAATTCTTGATTATCATAGCAAAATTTCACATCTGCTACTAAATAATCATGTTCTTCAAAATCAAAATATACTTTTGTAATTAAAGTTTTTGGTTTGTATTTTTCAATTTCTTCTTCAGAAATATTGTCTAATTTTATTGCATTTTTTACTTTTGGGATAATGACAGAAAATAGCTGTGATAATTCTTCTTTTCCAAGTTTTACTTCTGTCATATAATTTTGTCTAAAAATTTCTAATAATTTTAAATTTGATTTTTCAAATTTCTTATTGCATCTATATAACTTGTGTTCATCTAAAATATATTTATATGTTTTTCCTTTTACAATAGAAATTTTATAAATTTCAACATTTGGTACGATTTCATAATTGTCTTCATCTAGTTTTCTTAATTTAAATTGAATATCTGGTTGTTCTTCTGTAAATTCAATTTCCGTTTGTTTATATTCTTTTTGAAAAGTTATTTTTTTTCCTTTTAAAATTTCAAATAGATCATCAATTCCACTATTACTTAAAATAATATTGGTTTCACTTAAGGCATTCCCATAAAAACGATAATTACTATTGGAATTTGAATTTGCATATTTAATAATTTCTGCATATTTCATTAAAAAATCTAATAATGGTAAACTTTCTTTTGCAAAACTTTCTCTTGTATGAACAAATTGTAATTTTTGTCCATAACGATATAATTCTTTGTTTAACATTCTTGTATAAAATTCTGATAAATTTTTTATTTTATACATTCTTTTGTTGCCTACTTTAAATTCAACCTTCATATCTCCTGTAAATTTATCATAAAAAATTTCAGGTTCTAATGTAATCGTGCCTTGCTCTTTTAGTTCTGTTTCTTCTTCATCAATCCCATCAATTTCTTCGTTATAAAAGATATTGACAATTTGTTTAAATCCTCTATATTTATCATAACTTGAAGACTGGTGATGTTCTAATACCTTTTCAGAGACATTATCTTTTTTTACATTGTCAATCTCTTCAATCGTTCCATAATCTCTATTATTTCTTGTTGTTATACCATTTTCATAACTAGCAAATGTTAACACCATTGCTAATGTATGTTTACAAACCCCATAATGATTATAATAATCTGGGCAATCACATGTAATATCTTCTATTTCTCCATTTTTTACGAAAATATATGTATGGTATTCTTCATTTCCATACACACTTCCTTTAATTTCAAAATTTAATGGATTTTGATATTCAAAATCGATAATCTCTACTCTTCCTTCTTCTTTATATTCATGCGCTTTTCTTGTTCGTGTTACTCCTGCATCTTCACATAAATTATCTATGATATGTTTATTTATTTCCATCATTTTTTACCTCTCACTTGGCAAAAAATTATATACTATTTTAAACTTTTTTTCAAGTAGTTTGAAAGAAATTTTGTCCTTTTGGGGACGTTTCTGTTTGGGACATTTTTGAAATAAATGAGATTAAAAAATAAAATAAATATACTGATAATTATTTATGCATATATACACATAAATTATAAATATATCTATTTCTAGATAATTAGATTACCTACTATTTCAAAAATGTCCCAAACAGAAACGTCCCCAAAAGGACAAAAAACATTCCCCACAATATAATATTGTAGGGAATTACTTTTTTAGACCAATACAATTACCGGTTTTTTTTTATTGCCTTTATCATCATAATAAGACGCAATTAATTTGTCAAGTTCTACACTAATCTTATAAATGATATGATAGTCTTTTCCTTCTTCTATACTTTTATTTAATTTATCACGTAA
>CAMLUB010000094.1 GCA_946486515.1 uncultured Clostridium sp. | reverse complement strand
GTTCAACAAATTCATCAAATACTTCTTTTTGATAAGAATCTTCAATTGCTTTTACAGCGCTTCCTGCTTTTATACCTTCACCATTAACAAGTGCATTATAGCATTTTTGAACTCTTTCCCATCTTTTATCTCTATCCATTGCATAAAATCTACCTGATAAACTTGCAATTTTTCCTACATTTTTTTCTTTCATTTTTTCTTCTAGTTTTACTATATATCCTTCAGCAGATGCTGGTGGTGTATCTCTTCCATCTAAGAAGCAATGTACATATACATTTTCAAAATCTCTTCTCTTAGCCATTTCTAATAATCCATATAGATGACGATTATGGCTGTGTACACCTCCATCTGATACTAATCCTAAAATATGTAATTTAGAATTGTTTTTCTTACAATTTTCAATTGCTGCAATAAATTCTGGATTAGAGAAGAAATCTCCATCTTCTATTGATTTTGTAATTCTTGTTAATTCTTGATATACAATTCTTCCTGCTCCAATATTGGTGTGTCCTACTTCTGAATTTCCCATTTGTCCTTCTGGTAATCCAACATGTAATCCACTTGTATAAATGTCTGTATTTGGATATTTTTTCATTAGTCTATCAATATTCGGTGTTTTAGCCAATTTAATAGCATTTCCATCCTTATTTGAATTGTCTCCAAATCCATCTAATATCATTAGCATTGTTAATTTATCTTTCATAATCTACCATCCTTTTCTCTAAGATTTAAAATGTTTTATTTATTATTATAGAAAAAATCTACTTTTATCTTGACCCTATATAAGATTTTTTCGTATATAACAAGGTTAAGCTTCTTATATTTGTGAAGTACTGCAAAGCAGTCTTCACATTTGTGCGTCAAAATCTTTGATTTTGTTAACGCACGCTTTCCTTATCAAAGTTAACAATCTTTGAAAATTCTTCTGGATCTAAACTTGCTCCACCAACTAATCCTCCATCTATATCAGACATGGTAAATAGTTCTTTTGCATTTTTAGATTTTACACTTCCACCATATTGTATTATAACGCTATCTGCTACATTTTGTCCATAAATTTCGGCAATTTTCTTACGGATATCTTTGATTGAGTTATTAGCATCTTCACTTGTTGCTGTTTTTCCTGTTCCAATTGCCCAAATTGGTTCATATGCAATAATGGTATTTTCCACTTGTTCATTTGTTAATCCTTGTAATGCTAGTTCTGTTTGTTTTGTAATCACTTCTGCTGTTTTTTCAGCTTCTCTTTGTTCTAATGTTTCTCCCACACATACAATTGGTTTTAATCCATTTGCAAATGCTGCTTTTATTTTTTTATTAACGCTTTCATCTGTTTCATTAAAATATTGTCTTCTTTCTGAATGTCCAATAATGACATATTCTACATTAATTGATTTCAACATTTTTGCTGATACTTCTCCTGTGTAAGCACCTTTTTCTTCAAAATGCATATTTTGTGCACCAATTTTTATATTGGTATTTTGTGCTGTTAACAAGGCATAAAATAAATCAGTATATGGAACACATAAAATAACCTCATTTTGTGTTTCACCTACTAATTTTGATAATTCGTCAATATATCTAATTGTCTCATCTGGAAGCATATTCATTTTCCAGTTTCCTGCGATTACTTTTCTTCTCATAAAAAATTCCTCCATTCAAGCATTGTTTTGCTTTATTTATTATATATTATAATCATGTTATGTTTTTGGTGAATTCACATGATTATTAGTCCTTACGGACAGTTCTATTGTATAACAAAAGAGAATACTTTTCAAGTATTCTCTTGGTTTTTTCATATTATTTCAATATATTATTATATATATTTTTTATCTAATTACTTTACACAAATTTTATTTATCCATTAAAGCTTCAATCCCTGGTAATTTCTTTCCTTCTAAGAATTCTAGAGATGCTCCTCCACCTGTTGAAATATGTGTCATTTTATCTTCTAATCCTGCTTTCTTAACAGCAGCTGCTGAATCTCCACCACCGATAATCGTTGTTGCATCAATTTCTGATAATACTTTTGCAATGGCATTTGTTCCAATAGCAAATTGATCAAATTCGAATAATCCTAAAGGTCCATTCCATACAACTGTTTTTGCTTTTCTTAATTCTTCCTCAAACATTTTGATAGTTTCTGGTCCAATGTCAAATCCTTCCCAATCTGCTGGAATTTCTTTGTAACTTACAATTTTGCTTTCTGTATCTGGTTTAAATTCTTTACCTACTTTTGTATCTACTGGAAGCATGAATTTAACACCTTTTTGTTTTGCTTTTTCCATTGCTTCTTTTGCTAAATCTAATTTATCCATTTCACAAATAGAATTTCCAACTTCATATCCTTGTGCTTTGAAGAATGTATATGCCATTCCTCCACCAATCATTAATGTATCTACTTTTTCTAATAGACTGTCAATAACCCCAATTTTATCAGAAACTTTTGCTCCACCTAAAATAGCTACAAATGGTCTTTCTGGATTATTAACTGCATTTCCTAAGAATTGTAATTCTTTTTCAATTAAGAATCCTGATACTGCTGGTAAATAACTTGCAATTCCTGTTGTTGAAGCATGTGCTCTATGAGCTGTTCCGAAAGCATCATTTACATATACTTCTGCCATTGAAGCTAATTTTTTACAAAATTCTGGGTCATTATCTGTTTCTTCTTTATGGAATCTTACATTTTCAAGTAATAAGATTTCTCCTTCTTTTAAGTTAGCAGCTTTTGTCATAGCATCTTCACCTATAACATCTTTTGCCATAATTACTTCTCGTCCTAATAATTTTGATAATTCTTTAGCAACTGGTGCCAATGAAAATTCAGGTTTAAATTCTCCTTTTGGTCTTCCTAAATGTGATGCTAATATAATTTTACAATTTTGTTCTAATAAATATTTAATAGTTGGTAATGCTCCTACAATTCTTGCATTATCTGTTATATTTTGATGTTCATCCATTGGTACATTAAAGTCACATCTGACAAATACTTTTTTTCCTTTCAAATCAATATCTTTTACTGTTTTCTTATTCATACTGAATCCTCCCTTTCCACTACATGAATTGATATGTAGTTCTCTTTCTCAACAGTTCTATTGTATAGCATTTTTTTCCAGTTTTCAAGTAGTTGTTTCAATAATTTTAATTAGTATATCCAATATTTTAATTATCTTTCATTTTTTCTATTTCTTCTTCTTTTAATCCTGTTATTTCTGCTATTTCTTTAGTTGACATCTTTCTTTCTAATAATTTCTTGGCAATTTTTAATTTGCTTTCTTTTTCTCCTTTTTCGATTCCTTCTTCCAATCCTTTTCGTCTTGCCTCATTCATTTCCGTATTATATGTCAATCTACTTCTTTCTCTGATTTCATATAACTCTCTTTCATATTCATCTGCACTCATTTGCCTTAATTGTTCTACTGCTTCTTTAATTTCTTCATTTTCTTTTTTACATTCTTCCATCATTTTTCTATCTCCCCCAATCACATACAACCATTTTTCTAACAAATCTGCCACTTTTGGTTTCTTTTTCTTAAACTTTGGTAATTCTATAATATAGTATTTTACCATGTCTGTTAAATATTCTTCTTCTTTTTCATATCCCATATTGACATATCTAATTTCTTCTGTTTTTTCATATTTTAACATGGCTAAACTTAAGTATGCATTTCGTTTTACAACATTATCATTTATGATACATATAACAATTGTATCTTTTGCTTTTTTATATTCTTCTGATACTTTTATTTCTCCTGCTATTAGTTTTGCATTATATACTACTAATCTTTTTTCTATGGCTGTTGTATTTCCTACTTGTAATTCAATATCGATAATTGTATTGTCATTAATCTCTGCTTTTATATCTAATATACTTAATTTTTCATTTATCGTTTCTTTGGGTATTTCTGGATTTTTTATTTCTATCTTCTGTATTTCAATTCTTAATATTGCCTCCAATAAACTTTTTAAAATTTTTTCATTGCCACCTTTTCCAAAAATTCTTTTAAATACATAATCATTTGATAATGGTAGCATATCTACTTCCTTTAATTTACTGAAATTGTTCACTTTATTTTCTCCTTTCATTTTATCAAACGAATCTATTTTATTCAATAAATCTGTTTGATTTTATTGGATATATTAGAGATTTTATTTCTATTTTGTAATTTCTTATTATATAGTAAAATCACATTTTCTCTATATATCATCCTGTTGCATATAACAAGCTTGTTTTTTGAATATGATTAAAAATACTGAATTAAAAAATATCTATGTATTTACACAACAAATATATAAAAATTTTATAATGGGAATTTTTCTAATAAAAAGAATAAAATTAGATATGAAAATGGTTAAAATAAATCTTTTAAACAAATATATATAAATAGATTTTTTGATCTTGAAACACTTGAATAAAACACTTTATTTTTTATAGATATTATTAGTATTTAATTAATAAAATATAAATTTTAACTTGATATAAATATACTTTAATAAAAATTTACAAACAAAAAAATCTCTAAGTATATTTCCATTATTTTACAATATAATTAGAGATTTTTCAATATATTTATTTAATTTTTACACATTTTATTATTTTACAGATGCAATATAGCAAGCTAAGTCTACTAATTTGTTTGAATATCCCCATTCATTATCATACCAAGCTACTAATTTTACAAATGTATCTGTTAGCATGATTCCAGCTGAAGCATCAAAAATTGATGTATGTGGATCTGAAATGAAGTCTGAAGAAACAACTGGTTCATCTGTAT
>CAMLUB010000093.1 GCA_946486515.1 uncultured Clostridium sp. | reverse complement strand
CCCTTAAAAATACAGGGGTGTAACTAAATAAAAAATAAATTTAGTTGACACTACCAATAAATTATGGGAGGATTACGTATGAAAAAAAGTGTTTTTATTACTTTATTTTTAATTCTAATTTTAATTGCAAACATCTCATTGGCATCTTATGATACCGTTACTATGACAGTGGTTGAAGAGCCTGTTTGTACAATAGAAATTGGAGATAATTCAAGTTTTGAAAAAAGATTAATCAAAAAAGATTTAACAAATAAAGAAGTTACACTTCAATTACAAGTAACGAATGAAGAAACTTCTTTACAACCAACCGGTGAAATTATGCTAGTTATTGATAATTCACAAAGTATGGAAGATATTGTTGAAGGAACAACAACTAGAGAAGATTTGGTTATTGAATCAGCTAATACTTTAGTAAATACCATTTTAGAGGGAAATGACAATTTAAAAGTTGGTATTGTTAGTTTCTCTACAAACGCAGATGCTTCTAAAGAAGGTACAATAGAAGATGCTAATTTAGTTTCTGAGTTATCATCAGACCCTCAGACATTAACATCTTCTATTGCTAATATTCAATATACTGGACCTAGAACGGATTTACAATCTGGATTAAGCTTAGCAACACAATATTTTACAGAAGAAGATAATAATAAATATATTATTGTTCTAACAGATGGTGTTCCAAATGTTGCTTTAGATTATGATGATAACTATTTTTCAGATGATGTTATTAATAAAACAAAAACTGAATTACAATCCTTAGGTACTGCTGGATATAATGTCATCACAATGCTTACTGGTATTTCTGAACCTAATGCAACTCCAGGTATTAGAGATGACAAAACTTATGGAGATATTATTGAAGAAGTTTTCGGTACAGAAGAAAATCCAACAGTTGGTAAATTCTATTATATACAAGATAACGAAATTGAACAAACTATTACAAATGATATATATAATGACTTATTACCAATTCAACAAGTTTTAAAAGATATTGTCGTTACAGATTATTTTCCACAAGAAATTATCGACAACTTTGAATTTGCTTATGTTTCAGAACCAAATATTGGAACAATTTCAGCTGATATAGATACTGAAAATAATTCTATCACATGGACAATTTCTGAATTACAACCAGGAGAAACTGCTACCGTTCAATATACTTTAAGTTTAAAAGAAAATTTTGATAGTGATATTGTTGGACCTATTTTAGATACAAATGAAAAAGTTGATATTTCTTATACAGATTTTAATGGTGAAACAATTGAAGATACTTCTGATGTAACACCAAAATTAAAATTAACGGAACCACCTGCTAAATTACCTGCAGCTGGTACACCAATTATCATTACTTTATTTATCGTTGGCGTTGGAATGTTAATTTATTCATTTGTAAGATTTAATTTTATAAATAAAATTATGAAACATTAATGTCCTATTGGGGACGTTTCTGTTTGGGACATTTTTAAAAATTCAGCTTGTAAAAAATAATTTATACATTATGAAATATAAAATGTAAATAGAACAAAAAAATAAAAGGTATCTAATAAAAAAGCTCAAGTCTTATTTTGGGGAGAAATCTTTATTAGATATCTTTATTTTTTATCCTATTTTAATTTATTTTCAATCGCTAATAATCGATTATATTTTGCTACTCTATCTGTTCTACAAGGTGCTCCTGTTTTGATTTGCATACCATTGATACCAACAGCAATATCTGCAATCGTTGTATCTTCTGTTTCTCCAGATCTATGAGAAATAATCGTTTTATATCCATTTTCTTTTGCCATTTGAATCGTATCTAAAGTTTCTGTTAAAGTTCCAATTTGATTTGGTTTAATTAAAATCGCATTTGCTACTTTTTTATCCATTCCTCTTTTTAATCTTGACATATTGGTTACAAATAAATCATCTCCAACTAGTTGAATTTTATTTCCTAATTTTTCCGTTAGTATTTGCCAATTCTCCCAATCTTCCTCTGCCAATCCGTCTTCTATTGATATAATTGGATATTTGTTACATAAATTTACTAAATACTCTATCATTTCTTCATTACTTTTTAAGACATCTGTTTTCCAGAAATAATAACCTTCTTTTCCTATTTTCTTAGCCTCTTCTTTCATTTCTGTACTTGCCACATCTAATGCTAAAGCAATTTCTTTTCCTGGTTCATACCCTGCTTTTGTTATTGCTTCCATAATGACATCTAATGCCATTTCTTCATTTTCTAAATTGGGAGCAAATCCACCTTCATCTCCCACACCAACAGCAAATCCTTTTTCTTTTAATACTTTTTTCAAAGTATGATAAATTTCAGCTCCTCTTCTTAGCCTTTCAGCAAAGGTAATATCTCCTATTGGCATAATCATAAATTCTTGTATACTAATATTATTTTCTGAGTGCTTTCCTCCATTTAATATATTCATCATAGGAACAGGTAATTTTTTTGCATGAATTCCTCCTATATATCTATATAATTCCATACCTAATGTATTACTTGCTGCTTTTGCTACTGCTAAAGAAACACCCAGAATTGCATTTGCACCTAAATTGGATTTATTTAAGGTATCATCTAATCGTATCATTTCTTCATCAATTTTCCTTTGTTCAAATACATTCATTCCGATTATTTTTTTACTAATTTTTTTATTGACATTCTCAACGGCTTTTGTAACGCCCTTTCCTTGATAGCGATTCTTTTCTCCATCACGTAATTCCACTGCCTCAAAGCTTCCTGTAGAAGCACCTGACGGAACTGCTGCTACCCCGCATATACCTTCTTCTGTTATCACTTCTACTTGAATAGTAGGATTTCCTCTTGAATCTAATATTTCAATTGCCTCTACACTTTTAATGAACGAACTTTTTTTCATAAAACCTCCTTTTGAGCACTCCTGCTCTAAAAAATATTCTATTTACATATATATACAGTTTTTACAATTTCATGAAATCTATACAATTTGATATAAATTATTGTTAAGAAGACATCTCTTGATAATCATTCATAATTATCAAGAGATGTCTTTTTAACAACTGATGCATAAAAAATCAACTTGCTTTTTTATTTCTCAATTCATATGCATATTGTAAAGTAACTTCATTAATTTCTCCAGAAGAAATTCTGGCAATTTCTTCTATCACTTCATTTTCTTTTAATAATCTAATTTGTGTTTTTGTTCTTTCTTCTTTAACATTTTTACTAATAAAATAATTATGGTCTGCAACTGCTGCAATATTTGGTAAATGTGAAATACACATAACTTGATGTTTTTTTGCAATGGCTTTTAATTTATTTGCCACAGAATTTGCCGCTTTCCCACTAATACCTGTATCAATTTCATCAAATACTAATACAGGCACTTGATCTGTATCTGCTAGTACTTTTTTGATGGCTAACATGGTTCTTGACATTTCTCCACCTGATGCAATTTTAGATAATTCTTTTTCATCTTCTCCTAAATTTGTGGTAATATAAAATTTAACAATATCTTTTCCTGTTTTGAAAAATTCTTTTTCTTTATATTCTACTTTTACATTGATTTTGGCATTTTTCATTTCTAAATCCACTAATTCTTGATTAATAGATTTACTTAATTTTTCTGCATGTTCTGTTCTTACATTACTAATTTTTTTACCCAATATATTCATTTCTTTTTCTATTTTCTTTAATTCCGTTTTTAATTTATTGTTATATTCTTCTAAATTTTCTATATGTTCAATTTCTTCTTGTATTTGTTTGTTATATTCTAATATTTCTTGTATACTATTCCCATATTTTCTCTTTAATGAATAAATGCTATCTAATCTTTCTTCTATATGGTTTCTTTCTTCTTCATCAAAATAGACATCTCTTTTATATCCATTAATATCTCTCGCTAATTCTTGTAATTCGTAATAAGAACTTTTTAAACTGTTGCTTACTTTTTCATATTTTTTATCAATACCTTCTATCTTTTCTAATGCTCGAATTGCCATACTTAAACTGTCGATAGTGTTTTCAGATAATAGACTATCTGCTTCATTTAAATTCTCTACAATTTTTTCTGAATTTAAAAATAGGTTTCTTTTTTCTTCTAATCCTTGTTCTTCATTTTCTTTTAATTTTGCTTGTTCAATTTCTTCTGTTTGATATCTTAATAAATCCAATTTTCTTTGTCTTTCTTTATCATCACCATAATTTTGTTTTAATTCTTCTTTGATTTCTAAATAACGATTGTATAATGTTCTATATGTTTCCTTATCTTTTCCTAAAATTTCTGTTCCTATAAATCCATCTAAATATTTCAAGTGTAATTTACTATCTAATAAATTTTGATTATCATTTTGTCCATGGATTTCGATAAACTGTTTCATAAAATCTTTTAATTCATTCACTGTGACCATTCTTCCATTAATCTTACACATATTTTTACCATTTATATTGATTTCTCTTGAAACAATAATATTTCCCTCTATTGCTTTTTCATTTTTAGGACAATACAAACAAAGTTCAACAAAAGAATTGGTTTCTCCTTTTCTAATCATCTCTTTTGAAAATCTTCCACCTGATATAATCTGAAGTGAATCAATAATTAAGGTTTTTCCTGCTCCTGTTTCTCCTGTCAATACATTTAATCCTTTATTAAAATCTATACTTAAATCCTCTATAATTCCTATATTTCTAATATGTAAAGATGATATCATAATTCATTCCTCAACTTTCTTTTTATTAAACAATTTTTATTTAGGAATTTTATCTAAGAACATAATCTTCCTAAAAAAATGTTCGCCTTTATTGTATCTACAATTTTAAAAATTGTCAATACTTTTT
>CAMLUB010000092.1 GCA_946486515.1 uncultured Clostridium sp. | reverse complement strand
TATAACTTCTTGAATTTTTCTTTTTTTGTACTTGACAATCTTCCCACATTTCTTTAGATATAATAGGCGGGGCTACATCTTCATAATAGGTAGGATGTTTGGTTTTCTTACCATGAACAAAATCTCCTTTATATATTTCATTTTCTAAAATACCCATAATTGTTGAATCTCGCCAATTATCTTTTCCTAATACTTTTTCTTCATTTAATACATTACTTATTTTCTTGTAAGATAAACCATTGTAGTACATATCAAATATTCTAATTACAATATCTTTAGTAGAATAATCGATTACTAATTTTTTATCTTCTCTTTTATAACCTAATGGTGCAACATGAGGAATATGTCCATTTTTTATTGCACCTGCTAAACCTATTTTAGTCCTTTCGCTAGTTCTCTCAATTTCATTTTGACTAACACTCATTAAAAGTCTAGCAACCATTTTACCATTTGCAGTTGTAGTATTTATTTCATCATTAGCACAATCAATATAGGCATTATTTTCATCTAAAAAAGTTATTAGATTTTCCCAGTCATATATACTTCTAGTTATTCTGTCTAGTTTTAAAGAAACAATAGTATTTACTTTTTTTGCTTTAATATCATTTTTTAATCTTTCAAACTCTGGTCTATAATTGCCAGTTTTAGCACTTATTCCTGCATCTTGGTAATAGTCTACAATTTCATAACCTTTAAATTTACAAAAAGTTTCAAGTCTTTCTTTTTGCTCTGGCAAACTAAACCCTTCACGAGCTTGGTCTTCTGTTGATACTCTCATATATAAGCCACATTTTTTCTTTTCATCACTCAATTTTCAAAACCTCCTAGCAAAAAAGAGACATCAAAGTACACACGAGTACTACTGACATCTCTTAAATCCATTTATCGTAAAAAAATATAATGTAATATAATATAAATTTTTCAAAGTACTCATAATAATATATTCAGTTCCTGCCGAGTAAATATACATAATTTATTGCCTATATTATATCACGATTTTAAAAAATGTCAAATATTTACAAATTATATGTTTTTCAAATATTCTTCCAACTCTGATAATTTAATCTTTTTAGTTAAATTTGAAATATACACATCATTTGAATAATTAAAAACTAAAAAAGTAATATTTTTAATAATCACTCTATGTGGCTCAATATATGTAAGATTAGTTTTCGATAGTTTTCTAATGCTACCATTGATAAAAGTAGGAGTAACTTTTGAAAACTCACATATAAACTCTAGCCTTTGTTTTAGACATTCCTCAAATTGCAATTCTTGCTTAATTATCTTCATATCAAACACATCCTTTCCTTATAGAATTAGGATGATTTTTTGCAAAAGAAAAAAATCAACCATTTTACTGATTGATTTTCATATCTATCTGTTCTATAAAAGTTCGAACAGAAACGTTACTGGAGCGGGTAGTGGGAATCGAACCCACGCTATCAGGTCGGAAGCATGACATTCTACCATTAAATTATACCCGCATATACAACATTATATAATGAAATAAAAAAAAATTCAATAAAGATATTTTATTTTCAAAATTTTCATGTTATAATAAAAGAGAAAAGTTATTGAAAAATGGGAGTAATTTATGAATCAAATATTAGTAACAAAGAAATTATACATAACACCTGAGCTAAAAAGAAAGAAAAAAGTATATAAAGCAAATTTTATATTATCTGTATTTTTCTTAATTGTTCTGATATCTGTATACATATATGCAGCATATGATAGAGACAAAGCAGAAGCAATGTCACAAGACATCTTAGCAAATGCAGAGGCTGAGCAAGTCGATAATACAGTTGTTGATAGTGATGTACTGATTGCTGTACTAAATGATACAATAGATGATGGGACAGAAGCACCAGTAGTTATTTCTAATACAAATGATAGCAATCATGCAAAACCAAAACAACAATCCCAATCAGGATATACATATGTAACAGATGGAAAAATAGTTATTCCTAAATTAGGAATAGAATATGGAATATTAGATGGAGAAACAGATTCAGAAGCTGAAACAGAAGAACTTTTAAAAATGTCTCCAGTAAAATTCCATGGACCAGAATTAAATACTGTAGGAAATTACTGTATAGTAGGACATAACTATAGAAATAAAAGATTTTTTAGTAAAGTACCAACATTGGTAAATGGGGATATTATTCAAATAACAGATTTTACAAATAATAAAATGGTAGAATATAAGGTATATGATAAATATATAGTTGTACCAGATGATGTCAGTTGTACTTCACAAAATACAAATGGAAGAACAGAAATTACTTTAATTACATGCACAGATGATAGTAGTCAGAGATGGATTATAAAGGCAAGAGCGATTTAAAAAAGATGAAATATTATTTAAATAATGCTTATAAAGTTACAGTTCAAACCTTATAAATAAAGAAAATAAAGAAAACAAGTCAGTTGACTTGTTTTTTTTATTTTTTCAGTATATAATAAAAAACAAATTGAGAATAGGAGATGATAAGATGCAAGTAAGTAAAGAAGAAATTTTGCATATTGCAAATTTAGCAAATTTAACATTAGAAGAAAATGAAGTTCAACAATATTTAGATAATTTGCAGGAGATATTAGATTTTGCAAATATTGTAAATAATGCGAATACAGAAAATTTAGATATTACCATAGGAGCTAATGAAGCAAAAAATGTATTTAGAAAAGATGAAGTAGAGGTATTTGAAGATAATAAAGCTTTATTTATGAATGCACCAAGTGAAGAACAAAATATGTTTAAAATACCAAAAGTTATTAATTAGGAGGAAGAAAATGAATATCGGAATTGATATAGATGATACAATAGCAGATACATATAGTATATTATTGAAATATGTACAAGAATATATTACACATGATGTTATGAAAGATGTTGAACAATCAAGTGAAGATATGTTAGCACAAATGTATGAAACAAAGTTTGAAGGCGAAGATAAAAGAAAAGGTAAAGAATTTTTTGATAAATATTATGAAAAAGCCGTGTTAAATGTTGAACCTAAAATAAATGCAATAGAAAGCATAAAAAAATTAAAAGAAGAAGGAAATCAAATTTATTTGATAACAGCAAGATTTCCATCTAAAAAATTTGATATAGAAGAATTAACCAATAATTGGTTGAAAAAAAATTGCATACCATATGATGAATTAATTTTAAATTCTCAAGATAAAGTAGTAGTAGCCAAAAAGAAGCATATAGATATATTTATTGATGATAGTATAAAGCATTGTACAGAAATGGTAAATGCAGGAATTAAGACATATATAATGGATTCTATACTTAATAAAAATTTTAATAATGAACAAATAGAAAGAGTGGATTCTTGGACAAGTCTATATCAGAAAATAGAAAACTATAAAAACAATTAAAAGAGGAGGAGTAACGCATGGAGATTACAGAATTAACCGTTCATGAATTACAAGAAAAGTTAAAAAGTAAAGAATTAACAATAAAAGACATTACAAAAGCATATACAGATAGAATTGCTGAAAAAGAAAAAGATGTACAAGCTTTTGTAACCGTATTGACAGAAGAGGCTAATAAAAAAGCAGAAGAAATGCAAGAAAAAATAGACAAAGGTGAAGTAAAGGGAGCTTTTGCAGGAATTCCAATAGGAATCAAAGATAATATTTGTACAAAAGGTGTAAAAACAACTTGCAGTTCAAAGATGTTAGAAAACTTTGTATCACCATATGATGCAACAGTTATGGAAAAAGTAAATGCAGAAGGAATGATTAACCTTGGAAAATTAAATATGGATGAATTTGCTATGGGAGGTTCAACAGAATATTCCTATTTTTATCCAACAAAAAATCCATGGAATTTAAATAAAGTACCAGGAGGATCTTCAGGAGGAAGTGCAGCAGCTGTTGCAAGTAATATGGTACCTTGGGCATTAGGTAGTGATACAGGAGGATCTATTAGAGAACCAGCAAGTTTTTGTGGTGTTGTAGGATTAAAACCAACGTATGGATTGGTATCAAGATATGGATTAGTTGCCTTTGCTTCATCATTAGACCAAATTGGTCCTATTACTAAAGATGTTAGAGATGCAGCTATGTTATTAAATATCATTGCAGGACATGATAAAAAAGATACCACATCAGTAGACATAGAGAAAAAAGATTATACTGCATGTTTAAAAGGGGATGTAAAAGGATTAAAAATTGGTGTTCCAAAAGAATTCTATGCTGAGGGAATCAATGAAGGGGTAAAAGTAAAATTATATGAAGCAATTGATAGATATAAAACATTAGGAGCAGAAATTGAAGAATTTTCATTAGATATTGCCCAATATTCTTTAGCATCATACTACATTATTGCCTGTGCTGAAGCTAGTTCAAACTTAGGAAGATTTGATGGCATCAGATATACTTATAGAACAGGAGAATTTAAAAACTTAAAAGAATTATATAAAAAATCAAGAAGTGAAGGATTTGGACCAGAGGTTAAAAGAAGAATCATTCTTGGAACATATGTATTATCATCAGGATATTATGATGCGTATTACAAAAAAGCGCAACAAGTACGTACATTAGTTATGAATGAATTTAATAAAGCTTTTGAAAAATATGATGTGATTTTAGTACCAACATCACCAACAGTGGCATTTGATATTGGTTCTAAATCAAATAATCCATTAGAAATGTACTTAGCTGATATTTGTACAGTTTCAGTAAATATTGCAGGACTTCCAGGAATTTCTATTCCATGTGGTGTCGATAAAGAAGGTATGCCAGTAGGAATGCAATTAATCGGAAATAAATTCTGTGAAGAAACCATTTTAAATGCAGCTTATACATTTGA
>CAMLUB010000091.1 GCA_946486515.1 uncultured Clostridium sp. | reverse complement strand
AAAGATTTATCTTTCAACATTAGTGGTTGCGACACACAAGGTATGAAAAATAATATATATGTAACCTTTTTGGCATTTAGGTCTGAACTACAACATAAAAAAATATCAGCAGATATTTTTCATACCCGCTGATAAGTTTATTTTTATAATATTAATGTCTAAAATGTCTCATTCCTGTGAAAATCATAGCAATACCATATTCATTACATTTATCAATTGAATCTTGGTCTCTTATAGAACCACCTGGTTGAATAATTGCTGTAATTCCAGCTTTATGTGCAGCTTCTACACAATCTGAAAATGGGAAGAATGCATCTGATGCAAGAACAGCTCCTTTTGTTACTCCTTCTCCTATTAACTCTTCTGCATGTTCTACTGATTGCTCAGTAGCCCAAATTCTATTAACTTGTCCAGGTCCAATTCCGATTGATTGTTTATCTTTTCCTAGTGCAATTCCATTTGATTTTACATATTTTACAATTTTCCATGTAAATAACATATCTTCTAATTCTTTGTCTGTTGGTTTTCTATCTGTTACTACTTTGTAATCATCTAATAATTTTGAATCAATTGATTGTACAATAATTCCACCATTGATTTTCTTAATATCTAGAGCATTTTCTGGTTGTTTTACTGTAATAGATGGTAATTCTAATACTCTTACATTTTTCTTTGTTTGCAATATTTCTAAGGCTTCTGGTTCATATGATGGAGCAACAATTACTTCTAAGAATATTTCTTTCATTTCTTGTGCCATTGCTTTTGTAATTTCTCTGTTTGCTACAACAATTCCTCCGAAGATTGAAGTTTTGTCAGCTTCAAAAGCTTTTTTCCATGCTTCATAAATATCGTTACTGCTTCCTACACCACATGGATTTCCATGTTTACATGCAACAACAGTTGGTTCATCAAATTCTTTTAATAATTCTAATGCACCATTTGTATCATTAATATTATTAAATGATAATTGTTTTCCATTTAATTGTTTTGCAATGGTTAGAGAACCTTCACATTTTCCAATTTCTTTATATAATGCACCAATTTGATGTGGGTTTTCTCCATAACGCATTTCTTCTACTTTTTCATATGTTAAGGTTAATTCTTGTGGTAATGAATTATCTTTTCTTTCTTCTTTTAAATATTTACATATCATGGCATCATAACTTGCTGTATGTTCAAATACTTTATTCATTAAATAGAATTTTGTATCTAAGGATACTTGTCCATTTTCTTTTAATTCTGTTAATACTTTTTCATAATCATTTGGATCTGTTATAACGGTAACGTCTTGGTAATTTTTAGCAGCGCTTCTAAGCATAGTAGGTCCACCAATGTCAATATTTTCAATTGCTTCTTCTCTTTTTACACCTTCTTTTAATATGGTTTGTTTAAATGGATATAAGTTAACAACGACAAAGTCAATGGTATCTACATTTAATTCTTCCAATTGTTTCATATGGTTTGGATTACTTCTCATAGCTAATATTCCTGCATGTACTTTTGGATGAAGTGTTTTTACTCTTCCATCTAAACATTCTGGAAATCCTGTATAATCAGAAATTTCTGTTACTTTTACATCATTTTCTTTTAGTTTTTTGTATGTTCCTCCTGTTGATATAATCTCGATTCCTAATTTTTCTAATTCTTTTGCAAATTCTACTATTCCGCTTTTGTCTGAAACGCTAATTAATGCTTTCATAATTACCTCCTTAAAATTTTATAATTTATATTCCATATTTGGTTTAAATATTTACATTGCACTACTATTATATAGCATAAAAGGGCTTTGGTCAAACCATTTTGCATAATTTACATAATTTTTTATTGTTTTACATTTAGACCTTATCATCTAATAGACTTAAATATATTGTCATTCTTTTAATTTTTTCCTCTTTATTGCATATTTTTTTATCATACCCTATACCTCTTCTTTCTTAGTCTATATCTACAATTAGAATAATATAAAAAAGTTAAAGTAGTTATTTCCTTTTTTAACTTACTTTAACTTATGTTTATTTTATGACTTTTCTACATCTTTTTCTTCTATTCTTGGTTTCATATTGAAAAATTTTTCATAAATTTCTTCTAGTTTATTTATTTTTTCCTCTGGATATTGATTTCTTGCTTTTAATCTTCCTATTTTTGCTTGTAACCACCTTTTATAATATTGATAGTCATCTATTCTTTCCATAAATTTCAATTGTTGAAGAACATTGTATATCTCTCTTGTCCATGTATATCCTCTTATCTCATCAAAAGTAAGTCCTTTTGCCATAGCATTTTCTTCATTTCTATCCTTAAAAAATATTCCTCTTAAAAAAAATAATAATACACCTTTTTCATCTTCATTTTCTTTATTTTCTTCATCTTGATTTTCTTCATTTTTATCTTTACCTTGCAAACGTTGTAATATTTCTTCAATCATTTCATTTATCTTTGCCTTTTCTTCAGTTCGCAAAGAATAATCAAATCTACCCTCTTCTCCGTCTAATACATATATAAATCTATATAATTGTTCATAATTTTTAGCTGTCTCTCTTTTCCAGATTTCTATTTTCTCTTCTTTTGTCGGAAATTTCTCCCCATTTGCTAATTCTAAATATTTATCTGTTAGGTCACGGTTCGTATAATACATAATTCCTTCTAATAAGTCGTATCTATTTTCCATTCCATGCAAAAAATATTGGTCAAATTTTTTTTCATCAAATTCTCTATATTTTTTTAGTAAATTTTCTATTTCTTGTTCATTTTGTCTAATAACACCATAGGTATAGCTTGTACTTGGCGTTAATTGTGTTCTATCTACTGTTTTAATATCTTGCCATGTAAATCCCTCTTTTTCCCATGATTCTATATCTGCTGAATTTCCTGTTTCTAGTATAGACAAATAAGATAAAGTAAGACATGGCTTGTCTTGTGTTACATTTGGCATATCTAATCTTGTATATAGAAGTTTTTTTATATCCACATCCATTCTTCCATCGAAGTTTTCTGTCATTTTTCTTACTTCACTTCTAAAATTAGTTCTATTCGCATTACTATCAACTAAAGTTTGTATATTTTCTAAAATTCCTTCTGTATTTCCATTTGTAGTCTTTAACAACCATTTTCCATCTATTGAAAAAATATTGTTTTCTACTCTTATGGGAATATTATCTAAATAATATCCTATATTATTTGTTATTTCTCTTAATTGCTCTCTATCTCTAGGTTCCTTTATATTTAATTCCATATTAACTACCTCTTTTATTTTCTTCTTCATTTATTTTTTCTTTAGTAGTTAATTCAGATATATCATATGAATATTAAATTATCAATAGTTTTTCTATTTTTTTATTTATTTCATTTTATGTACTATTCAGACCTAATCATCTATTATTTTCATCATGACTTTCACTATTTAAGATTCCATATGCTATGGCAATATCTGTTGGTAGGATATTTTTATTAAGTCTTGAATTTCATTATGTGTATAAGCTTTTGCCTTTTTTATTCCTTTATCTATGATATATGTAGATTTTGCTCTATTATTTGTTCTTCCATTTTTTAAATCTCACTTTCTATAAATTCTATAAATGCTGGTACTGTTTCCAATAAATACTTGTTATCTTTAACTACAAGATAAGCTTCTGCTTCTGATCCCCATGAATATGTAGGATTTATCTCAATATCCTCTATTTTTGATTTTGTAAATTTCTTTCTTCCTGTTAGATAATTCAGTAAATGTTCGTTACTTTCTTGCATTTCTTTAATTACTTTTTTACACTTTCTATAGTTTCCTTCTTTATAATACATTATAGACAAAGGAAACAGCATAAAAGTTGAAATTTCTGAAAATTCGTTATATAATTCTTCAGCTTTTTCGAATTTTTCCAGTATAGTATATAAGCCTATCATCAAATATCTTATACCTAAATTGTCACTTTCACATAATTCTAATAGTTCTTCTCCTTGTTTTATTGCTTCAGTAAATCTTCCTAATTCCATTAATGTTAGCATATAACTATGTTTTGTTCGCATATATGGTCTTGTACCTATTAGTCCCCAAAATATCCCTATATTTTCTTCATCGAAAAAGTTTTCTTTTTCTAAATTAGCTTTTTCCTTATTTAATGTTTCTTCATATTTCTTTAATCTTTTTATTGTATTGGTTTCATGTTGGGTAATAAAGTTTTCTGCATCTATATTGTTTGGATTTAATTCAAGTGCTTGTTTTGCTAGTTTTATTGCTTTTGTTTTTACTGGTTCATCATATGCCTCAAATAACAAGTTATCTGATTGTTCTCTTTTGATAAATTCTTCATCTTCAAAATTCATATTTTTCAACCTCCATATTTTTCTTCTAATTCTATTTTTCAAATTCATTCTTTCTACTCTTAAAAAAATCATAAAAATATCTTACATTTTCAAGTTCACTCCATTTTTTAACTTTATAATCTTTTGTATCTAAATTATATATTTTAGCATTTAGAATTCCTAACATAAATGGCGAATGAGTTGCAATTATAAATTGAACACCTAAATATCTTGCCATTTTATTTATTTTTTCTGCAAGTTGTACTTGATTTTGTGGAGATAAAGAAACCTCTGGCTCATCTAGTAAATACAAATTATCTGGTTCAATATTATCTTCTAAAATTTGCATTGTTGTTTCTCCATTAGAATATTTATCTTGCGAAAATTCAAACCTTGCAAATTGTTTCCCACCTTCTTTTGTTTGCAAAAATTCTTTGGCATTCTGCAATCCTCTTTCTCTTACTAAATTGCTCTCTATACTTTCTTGTAAAACTGCGTCTTGTTGAATTTTCCTTATTTCATATAAGATTTCTTCACTTTTTATATATCTGCTATTTTCTG
>CAMLUB010000090.1 GCA_946486515.1 uncultured Clostridium sp. | reverse complement strand
ATACTAGACAAGAACAAGCAGAATTAATAATGAAATATGTTGATGATATTGAACTTTCTTTAGTTGGAAGTGATGTAGTTGTAAAACAAATAAACTTTAGAGAATCAATTTGTAAACCTTGTCAAGAATTATTTGATAAAGGTTATATAGATACAACTAAACCAGCTATATTTGGCAATGTACTTGGTAATATTAGATTTAGCAATTATTTGCCAGAGAAAGAAGTTGGAGAAATCATTATGAGGTTAAGACAATATTATGATGTTGGTTATACTGAAGCAACGTACTATGTTGATAAGCAAATGTTTTATTTTAATTTTGCTGAAGACAATAGTGCTATTGTTAGAGTATTTCCTTTAGAAGATTACTATAAACTAGATCCAAATAATAAAATGGCGACTTATGAATTTGGAATTATTTATATTCGTGAAGAAGATAAATTCCAAATGCAAGAAATTGATACTGCATTTGACTATATACCAGATGAAAGCAATGATAGTGTAATTTATACAAAAGATGATACCCATATTTCAGTAGGTGTTAAGCCAGTAAAGTTCTGCGAAGAAATGCAAGAAGAAACAAATTAACGTGGCACGTTTTATTTTTGTGATAACAAAAATGAAAGTGGCGATAGTTAATTTGAATAAAATTTATTTGCTAAAAATAAATTTTATTGCCTCGCAGAGCCCCCATGTTATGATAGTATGTCATAACATATAGGGGGTTAGGACTTATGACAAGGTCAAAGTCCTGTGCTACGAAGAAAGTTCAAAGGAGGTTCTTTTATGGAGCAAGAATTAGCATATTCTTTTCACTTGGGTAGTGATAAAAATAAAAGTAAATTAGCAAGAAAAGTTGCAAAAGAAAATGTATCTGGAACTACTTCTCTATCTAATAATGCAATCCAAAATGCAAAAGATTTATCAGATGTTAATAAACATAATTTAAGAGATTATGATAATCAAACAGAACTAATTAGAACAATATATGGAACAAATGATATTGTAAATGATGTTAAGCAAGTATATTTAGAAGAGTTTGAAGAAGCAAGACTAGAATATAATAGCAATCAAACTCGTGAAGATAGAAAAATTGAAGATTACTTCAAAAAAGTATGTGTATCTCAAAATGATATAGCTTGTGAAATTATCATAGAACTTGGAGATATGGACTTTTGGAATGATAAAGACGAAAGGTATAGATTTAAAATAGTTGATGTTTATAATGAACAGATAAAAGATTTAATTAAAATTGTACCAGATTTTAAAATAGCAAATGCAACAATACACTTTGACGAAACCTCTCCACATATGCACATTGTTGGAGTACCTATTATTGAAAATTGTACTAGAGGAATGAAAAAGCAAGTTGGAAAAAGTAAATTATTTACAAAGGCAACATTAACTGAAATACAAGATAAAATGAGAAGTGCTTGTATTAAGTCATATAACAAGTTTTATGAGGTTAATACACGATTAAAGGAAAAACAAAAAGGCAGAAATCAAGACATCAATGTTAATGATATGGGCAATTATAGAGAAATCAAGAAACAACTAGCTAAAAAAGAACAGAAACTTGAAAAAGCAAACATTCAAACTAGAGAACTTGATAATACAAGTAAAGATATAAATGTGATATTAAATAATCTAAAATCTACTAAGCTAAACAAAAATAATATGGTTATTTCAAATGAGGATGTCAAGAAAATCAAAAATTATACTAAAGATGTAAAAGATATCACTCAAACAGTTAGGAGTGTAAATGACTTAAATATGGCGATTAAAGATTTTGAACATTCTGCTTTTGAAATAGAAAAAGAAAACCGTTCCTTAAAATATCAATTAGAACAAAAAGATGATGAAATAAGTAATTTAAAAAGTGAATTATCTCTTAAAGATAGAGTTATAGGCAAATTACAAACTGAAAAAGAAAAGCTAAAGCAAGAGTTACAGAAATTCAAAAGCTTTTTGCATAGCCTAATGAAACATTTTCAAAATAAAATTGGATTTGATAAAGATGAACATTACAAATATGTTAGTGATGATTTATATAAAAATGGTATTTTTGATGACAATGATAATGAGATAGCAAATAATGTTAAAAGAAAAGTAAAAACAACAGATGAAATAGCTAATTTAAAAAATAGAAAGAAAAATGATACAAGATTTTAATATGGAGGTAATAGAAAATGGAGAGTGAAAAAGTAAAATATTTAATAAATATGATAAATGATATGGACTTAACAAACAAATTAAGATTAGCAATATGTATGAGTGATAGTAGCTGTACTAATCTAAAGTATGATAAACCTGAGATGTATAAATATTTTGATAGTATGTTAAAAGAAATTAATGAAGAATATAGAACTACTCTTATAAATTTTGCAAAATATCATATTATAATGTTTGCAATGGCTAAAATTAGGGAAATGAATAAAGAAGAACAAAATCAAGTTGCATTATATTTGTTCAACAATTTATAAAGAGAAAAATATTCCTTATAAGAAGATGAGATGCAAAGATTTGTATTCACAAAATTTTTGCACCTCATCCAAGAGCTAATTATTGGTTATTAAGTTTTCCTTCAATTTTTGTAATTCAGAATTTGGAATCGTAATTGTCTTTCCAGTATAGTCAATAGCTGACCAAGTACCGCCTCCGACATACTTTGCGTTAGAATAGTGAGTAGAATCAAGACCCTTCTTGCTATCAAGCACATATTCCTCTGAATACTTTCCTTCGGTTGTAATGTACCCTTTTAGATACTCGCCCTCATCAATGACAATGATATAGTCTGGAAATGCAATGAACTGCCTTACTGTATCAACGCTCTTGCCATTTACTTTTCTAGTTAATGTAAAGGTGTTAACACCAGTTCTTTCAATCCACGAGCAATCGGTAACTATTTCATATCCTTTCTTATTAACAATTTTGCAATTTGAATCGGATATTAATATAGTATTTCCTACATATCGATAAGAACCGCCTTCAAACATAATGGCAAAATCTCCTACAAAGTGAGAATCCAATAAATATTTAGGCTTAATGATTACATTGCCGTTTACATCTATCATTCCCCACTTTTTGTCGATACGAACAGGAGCAAAACCATTCTTAAAGAACTTTACATCATCGTAAGCGGGTTGAACCTGTGTTTTACCAGTCTTGACATTAACGAATCCCCATTTTTTTCCTATTGCCACAGGTAGAAGATCTTCACTTAATTTTCTAAGAGACATATCTTCCCATTGGAATTCAATAACCTCAGTTCCATCGTGTCTAATCAAACCGTATAACTTATCTTTTCTTAGGTCAAGATACTCACTGTTTCCAGTCCATACAGTATCATTTATATGACACTGTCTATCGTAAATGATAGGTACTACGATTTTGCCATTACAGTCTGCAAATCCAAGTTTACCATCAAGTTCAACTGGATATAACTCAAAGCAAGCCTCACCAATCCAGTCATAGCCTTTGCTTTCTACAATTTCTCCTTTCCGAAAGTAATACTTCTTAACTACTTCAAAGTTTTTTTCTTTTTTAGCCATATAAATAACTCCTTTCAAATTAGCTATAGGCTTTTATTGACAGATATATTATATCAAAAAATTTACATAATTTCAATCTTTTGAGAAAAATTATTGAGAAACCATTATTTTTTAGTAATTTGTATTGTATTTTATTTAAAAAATGATATAATAAAGTAAATTGATTGATATTTGTATCAATTGTTAAGAGAAAAAAGTTGTAGATAACTACGACGTTCGCTCCAAATTATAACAACTTACGAACTATAAAGTTTGTAGGTTGTTTTTTCGTATAAAATTAATATGTTCTCTTGACTAGAAAGGAGGACATTTTTAATGCTTGAATTTAAGATGATACAAGAATTAAAACCTAATGAGGAATTATTGGAAATCATTAAAAATTATAATTACACAATTAAGAATGGAAAGATTAAGCATTTAATGGCTACGAATTTACAATTTATAGAGCCTACTGAATATCTAATTACATATCCAATAACTCTTACAATACTGGAATACAAAGTAAATGAAATATCTAGTAAACCATTCTATATTAAGGAATATCAGCAGAAGTATAATCTAAAAGAACTTAAACAAATTCTTATAAAATTGAAAACTTAGCCTTCATATTATGGCATTCAACTTAGGAAACAAGTAAGGAACAATGCTATTGTCAAATTTTAAATACATTAATTTAAGAAAATCCTTTCAAAGAATACAAATTATAAATTTTAAAATTTGACTTGCAAAACTGTTTTTTAGATAGGAAACATATGGAGGAGGATATTTTTTATGAGATGCGGAGTTTATGTAAGAGTATCAACAGAAGACCAAAGAGATAATGGTTATTCTATTGATTCACAGTTACGAATGATAAAAGAATATTGTGAAAAGAATAATTACGATATTGTAGATATATATAATGATGCAGGACATTCTGGAAAAGACCTAATGCGACCAGAGATGCAAAGATTATTAAAAGATATCAAATCACATAATGTTGATACAATAGTTGCTATTAAAGTAGATAGATTAACTAGAAATAATTATGATGGATTTTGGCTTCTAAATTATTGTAAAGAACATGATGTTAAAATAGAACTAATATTAGAACCTTATGATGTAACTACTGCCAATGGTGAAATGATATTTGGAATGAATCTAGTATTTGGACAAAGAAAACGAAAAGAAATTGGGGCAAGAACAAAGCGAGCTATGGAAGAAATGGATTTAAAGCATATACATCCTAGTAAAGCACCTTATGGGTATATTAGAAATAAAGAAACTGGACATTTAGAAATAGAACCCATTGAAGCACAAGTTGTTAAAGAAATAT
>CAMLUB010000089.1 GCA_946486515.1 uncultured Clostridium sp. | reverse complement strand
CCGCACAGCGTCCGCTCTGAAACGCATCGGAGTCCGCTAGGCTCCGCAGAATGCATAAATACAGCAGGCAACCGCAAAGACTACCTGCCATATAAAATAATCAGTATAAAATTTTCATCACTCGAATGCGACATTAATATTTGTACGGCTATAAATAATATGTATTATGGATTCGCATTTCGTCCATTTTATTTTATATTCATGATTCGTTTTGTCCAAAATATTTTTGTAGCTAAAATGTAGCCACTATGTCTATTCACCTCAAAATGCAATTTACACACATCTTCTTTTTGATTAGAAAAAATCCATTTATCTTTTTAATTGTATAGCTACTTTTAACGTACTGATTTTACCTTATTTAATTTGTATCTCTTTTCCATATTCGGACTTTTCAAACATTTTTAAAAGCTTATGTTTAAAAGCATCATTATTATATTGATATGAACTATTCAAATTTATACTAAAATAATTCTTTTCTTGAGCCTTTAAAGCATACTCAATAATTAATTTATTCTCCGTTGTTCCCGTTTGTTTTAACTGTATCTCCATTTTTTTAACAAAATTAAATTCTCTAGCTTGAGTATACTGCCCATCTCTAAAAATGACCTTGTAATGTTCATATTGACGTTCAAATATTCTTTTAATATTATCAAGGAATATTTGCTCTTCTTCTATTTGTTTCATATTAATTTCTTCCTTCACATTTACTTCATGCGGTACAAATTTATCAATAGACAACTTTACAGCATGAGGCTGTAATCCAGAATAAAGTTCGTTCCATGACTTTCTTCCCCATTCTTGCAATTCATCACATAAAAACAATATACTTGAAAAAGTAGTCAAATATATATTATAAATATCCGAGCAAGTATGTGATGCCATCGCCCTTAAAATTTCTCGTCTAACATAAAACTGTCTTGCATCTTCGTATTTATACTCATAATCATCATTTAAATTAAAATCGGATTCCAAAAAATATAATAGCATTTTATATACAATTACAGAACTAATAATTCCATGATCAAAACGCTCTAACGATTTAGTATATTTTAAATAATACTTCGGCTGTACCCGCCCTAAATACAGATTCTTTTTATAAGGTTCCTCTTCTGTTTCCGATTGTTCTACTGATTCTTTTTTTAACACCATTTTTGTACTTATGAATTTAATTATATATTCATTTATATTGTCTTGAACACCACTAAATCCAAAATTATTCCAAATACTTGGATTTGGGATAAATTCTTTCATCATCTTCTGTGTCCTATCCAAAATTTGTTGAGACTTTTCAAGTGGATATCCCAAATCATGACATAACGCAATCAATGTCCACATGCTAATTTTTTCGAAAAAATTAATATTAGATTTAAATACCTCATCTGAACAACCATCAATTGTTATTTGGTCAATAAAAAAGCTTTTTTCTTTCTCCATTGGCTTCAATAAGCAAAAAACTCCTAGCATCCACGTACGAACGGAATGAAAAACATGGTCTCTATAATATGAGCTAGCACCGTACAACAAACTCTCAAACGCAGAATATCTTTTATGATATTCCTTTAATTTATCTATACCATAAGCCACCGGTGTTTTGTCACTTCTTTTCAAAAACGGTTCTCTAGAGTCAAAAAAGCGTAAACATTTTATTGCTTTATTAATTAAACTAATCCAAAGTTTATCCAATTGTGCAACTTGAGAATATTCTATTGTTTCTTTTCCATCCGAAAGCAAGTTGTTCAAGCAAGTTCTAATTTCTTCATCTAATGGATGTTCAAAATCATATTCTGCAAAATCCTTTTTTCTTTCTTGGACCAATTCTGAAAATTCATTTTGTATATCACTTATCAAATTTTTATCATTAATATTAAACATTTTTATCTTTCTCCTTTAAATATTTCTGTACAGGACAATTATTACATCCACTTTTCATATTCGAATATTTTTCTACTAAATCAATACTCTTTTCCAAAAACAAAGATTTTGAATTTATATCCTTTATTCTTCGTTTAAGCACATTATCAGGAGTTATTGGAACGTTTTTGTCATCTAAAAACTGTATATATTTGAATGCTTCACATCCAAATACACTCCCATCAAACTTTATATATAATTTTTCTTTTACAGCATGACAATGTGACGTATCCTCCGGAAATGAAAGTGGTAATCCAATACGAATTTTTTCTCCCCCTTGTTTAATGGCATACAATTCTTCTTGAATACTCAGCAATTCATTATCAGTCAACATAATATTTTCCATGTTTAATTTAGCCCTGCCATGCGGAACCAGTCTTAAAAAGCTAACACAACATGCCCCTAGTTCTTTTGCCAATTTAACAACATATTTTACTTCATTAATATTTTGCTTCATTGGCACAAAGTGAATTTCAGTTTCAATATTATACCTTTTTGCTCTTTTAATACTTTCTATGACAAGCGGGAAATTATTCGTAGTTCCCATAATTGAATCATATACTTCAGAATGAGCGGCTTGAAGATTAAACATAATTCTATTTAATCCAGCCTTTTTACATTCTAGCAACATGTTATGTCCAAGGGCTTCTTCTTTACCATATTCTCCCACAATACCGCTAGAATATATATCTAATTTCAACCCTTTTTGCACAGCATATCTAATTATATTAATAATATCTTCATGCAAAAACGGTTCTCCTCCTGATAAACATAATCTTTTTGCCCCTAATTCAACAATATCATCAATTACTTCCTCTATTGTATGTATCTCTAATATCGCTCGGGAATTATAACATGAATTTGAAGAACAATGTACACAGTTATTCAAACATTTTTGTATGATTTCTAAAGATACATCATTTATCATTCTTTCTTACCTCCCATTCATCATATTGCCTAGCCTTTTTTAATAATTTGATGTATGTTTCATACTTCAAAATTGCCACATATGGTTCGCTATTACGTATAACACACGCTGGAGAATCATTTTCTACCACATCCTTAAAAACTTTTGCTGACTGTCCTCTATTAAACATCTGAGCTTTATATGTTTTGTTTTCATTCACTTCCAAACTATCACCACCATATTCTTCGTTCATGTTCTTATTATATCATATAGTAATTATTATTCAATGTATAATTCTTATTTATATTTTAATTAGAAAAGTAATTACTATAGTGTTTATTAGCACATCTTTTTATGCTATAATAGCTGAAAGAAAGGAGAATTTTACATATGGATAACTATTCTTGGATTTATAAAATTGATTCTGATAATTTATATCGTTATACTCTTGGTTTTTGTGCTAAATCCCCATTATTATGTGTTGGAGTTAATCCTAGCACTGCTACTCCTGAAAAATTAGATCCCACGATAAACTCGGTTGCTCGTATTGCTAAATGCAACGGTTATGATGGATGGATCATGATAAATCTTTATCCGCAACGTTCTACTAATCCAAACGAAATGGACTTAACTCCTAATACCTCCGTTTGTCAACAAAACATTTCTGAAATCAAAGATATTCTTAACAAATATGATATTTCTGAAATATGGGCCGCTTGGGGGACATTAATCACTAAACGTCCTTTTCTTAGAGAATGCCTGAAAGATATTTATTCAATTGCACCATCTCTTTCCTGGATTACCTTTGGTTCTCGTACAAAAGCAGGCCATCCACATCATCCACTATATTTAAGTTCATATGCACCAAAATCTTCTTTTGACATTTTAGACTATATAAATCACTTAACTTAATAAAACGAATGGACGTTAGCGTACGCTCAACGTCCATTCGTTTTATAATCCCATATCAGACAAAATATTGATTAATTTATCTACATTTTCATAATAAACTATTTCAAATTTTCTATTCCCTCCAATCATGGCCGATAATTTTTTATTATTACAAAGTTCAAAAATTACGATTATCCTTTTCCCCAGCTTTTCGGCATATGCTAGTTCGTAGCCTACTCCAAGTGATGCAATACTACATTCTGCAATAATCACATCGCATAATTCAATATAATCTATATCTCTTAAATAAATTTCTCTATCTGTTAAATTTTCACCGTCACTTGAAAGAGCTGCATCTCCTATTATCTCTGTCAATACTATATTTCTATTTTTTAAATACTCTATTATCCTATGATAATCCTCTTGCTTTTCTCTTCCTCCGCGAATTGCTCCGGCAAAATATATTTTTTTCATAAATATCCCCTTTCATATATTAAGTTCAATTTACTGCCATATTATTAGCTTACTAATTTAATCCACCATTTACTGATAGGTAATTCTTTCAATTCATCTTCCTTTTTACTACTGCAATTGCAATTCTATTAAGCAAAGTAACCTTCTAAAACATTGTTTTGCTAATTTTTATTTCTTTAAAGGTGAATTAATGCCATATAAAATTTTCCTTTTTTAATCTATATTTCCCCCCGCAGTCTAATACTTATCTTGATAATCAAAAAGAATTATATATTAATTTTAAGATATTTGAAATAAATAATCCATAATCCCACAAGGATTTTAACTACTTGCATAGACAATATTTTATTCGTAATATTGGATTCTCTTTCTTAATATCCTGCTTCCACAGATAAACCTTCACATACACTCTTTCCGGTTCAACCATATCCCTTGAAAACTTAACAGAATGAAAAGAATTCTCTTCATACATTTTGATCAGTAGCTTCGTAAACTCTTCTTCATTTTCTATTTCATTACGATTCGCTACAACTGTCAGATACTGTTCATTGTTCACAATCATACTACTGACTACATCCGGTTCGCCTTCAGCTCTCCTTTCTTCCCCCTCCAGTCCGATTCCCAATATCGTAACAACTACAAGCACAAGCACTACGGAAATAACCATCTTCCATTTTCTTCTAATTTTCCTCTTCATTTGCATCATATTACAACCCCTTTGTTTGCAATCTATACATTGCAATTATATGAAAATTTTATACTAAAATCAAT
>CAMLUB010000088.1 GCA_946486515.1 uncultured Clostridium sp. | reverse complement strand
GTAAGCGCCGGGGGATTTCTTATTTTGTCAAGGTACGGATGATTACCTACTTACGAAGAAAAAGAGCTAGATATGCCTATTTAAGCAATCAAAATGGCTCTTTTCTATCAGAATTAGGGCTCTAAATTTACCAGACAGATGATTTCTGCAACGCCAGAATAATCATTGTCTTAAAAATCCAACTTTGGAAATAAACGTCTTTTATATTTGCTTATTTCGTCGCAAATTGTGCAAAATACCTTTTTAATATCCTTACTATCTTCAATAATTGCTACCTTTTTTCTTAGTTTTATTATTTCATCACAATTCTCATTATAATGTTCTATACTTTTCTGAAGACAGTGCATCAAATAAACCTCTAACGCAAGCCAAAGAGGGCTAAAAAGTAAGTCCTTCACATAAATACTGCTATCATTATTCGATTTTACTGTTTTCTTTTCTAATTTACACTCAGTGTTTTCTTTGAATTTTTGAACAGAATCCTTCAACTTATCTAACACATTATACTCATCATCAGTAACTAATGTGTTTCTTACAATTTGGATCTGTTGTTGTACTTTATTATGAAATAAATTTAATTGTGCCCTTTTATCTTCATCTACATAATCATTAAAGCATTCTTCTTCCGTAGGAATATTCCAAAAACCAACCTCCTCCATTAATTTAGTAATCACACATATCCGCATTGAATCCTCGAAATTTAATTCAAACCTTTCTATATCTATGTCCTCTTCGCACACGAATCCAATAATGTATTGTTTATATGTTAAGTTTAATAAAAGAATCATCTGCATATCTGCAAAAGTTTCAGAATAAACAGATACTAATTTCGTTGTATATAGTGATAAAGAAACCTTATTCAAAAATCCCTCACCCGTTTCTGAAATTGAACTCGGCAATAACTCATAGACATAAGGTAAAAAGCTTAAATTATTATGTATATGGAGTATATTAATTTCCGCATAGATATCTGAAACAATTATATTTGAAAGTACCTCTATTTCAATTTCTGTAAAAGATCTTTCATTAAGTATTCTTTGAAAAATACTGTTTTCTTCTCCGTTTAAACTTTGAATAACCTGAAGAAAATAATCTTTGAATTTCTTTTTTTCATCGTCATTTCCTTCGTTTAATATATGTATTGATTTTTTAATATTATCATGAATGAATTTCTTTATTTCATGCCCGCTATAAAAATAGCCTAATACTTCTCCTGCAAGATCGTTAAGAGACTTTGAGTAATTATTTTCATGTAAAGGAAACCTATCTTTAATTAAGCAATCAGTAATTTTCTCGGTAAGTTCGCTTCGCATTTCATTATATAGGCATTTAGGTAAAAGATGATATAATAAAAGATGTACAACAGAAAACATTATTTGTCTTTTTCTTATTGTTCTACATCGCAAATTATCTCCAACATAGTGTGCAACCTCATGAGCCATTCTCCGAATAACCGCATTAGGACTATAAAGGGTCTGTTCATTAATGGAAACTCTAAGGATTCTATCATGTGGTGGTTTCTCCTTCTCATATGAAATGACATTTACAGAAATTTCATTTGAGAAACTTGGAGTTAGTAAAAAAGTATACCTCTTATCTTTTTCATCTGCTACTATTTGTTTCATATCTTCTATAATTGCTACATAAAGAGCCATAACTTTAGAAGGTATGTCATATATAATGGCATTAAACGCTGTTGCCTGGACAAACTGTCTTTCTGAGTGCATTGCACTATTTACTAAAGAATTCAAGCTACGAAAATATTCATTGAATGTATTATCAAAGGCTTCCAGATCGTCTTCATCATCGGATACTTTCTCAATCAAATAATCTAGAAACTCTAAAAATGATTGATACATGCAAATAACAAAATCTTCTGCAAAACCGTTTTTTAAAATACTTAGTATTGAATATTTTACAGCATTTAATGGTGCAAGATACTCTCCATTGTATTGTTCCTTTTTAGTTTTATTAGTTACGTTCCCATTTTGATCTTTAATATACATATCGAATTTTTCTTTTAACGTTGTATATCTATTAGAAAGTGCATTCTCAGCTGATCGATATGTATCATCAGTATTATTCTTATATAATTTTGTTTGACTACGATTAATATCTTGAGAAGTGAACGTTTGGGAAATGTTCGATATATTTACTTTAATGAATGTTTCATATGAATAGAATGACTCCTCATTACTTGATGTATATTTGTCTAATAACCCTTGTACAATAAGCAGCCATTTCAAATCAGCTTCTGAATTAACAATAGAAACATCTTGTCTACCCAAAAGTCCATAGTTGTCAAATGCTGTACTTTTAAATCTTGATTTTAGTTCATCATAAAAAGAATTATAATTTGTATAATCTAAAATTCCGATGTTTGTTACAACAGTATATGTTTCTTTCCAATAATCCTTATTAAATTGAATTTCTTGAACATTATCTTCTTGATTTTCCAACTTACTATATTCTTTAATTAACTGTCTATTAATTCCACATAATGAAAAAGAATCCCTTATCAATACCGTTTTATTGTCTAATTTATAATTTAAATAAAACAAACTACTTAAATAATCTGTTATTTTCATATCATTTGCAAGTAGAACGATTCCGCTATAATCAAACGAATAATAGTACAGATATTCTTTACCTTTAAACAGTAAATTGATTGTATCTATAATGTGGTTTAATTTTTCTGAATTATGTTCTGCAATTTCATTATCAACGTGGATCATAGAAATAAAACGTAAATCAAAATCTCTAGACCAAAAGCGCTCAATCTGCTGCTTTTCAAAACCACCTTCTCCGACATTTGTAAAAACGATGAGTTCTTGTGTCGAATATTCTTTCATGAGTAGATCTATTTTCGCGTCCCAACGATATGAGTTCTTATAAGCCGCAAATAAGGGATGAATATCTTTTGAAGTTTTTACTTCTATGACATCTACCATATCAAAGTACCCAATTGCTAAATACTGATTAGTTATTGGCTGATTTTGTAATATAGTTGAGCTTTTTGGTATATGACACTTAGAAAGTCTGATAATACGTATATCTAAATCGTCATTACATTTCTTGTTCATTTAACTCTTCGTGCTCCTTTTTTATATCATCATTTGTAGAAATAATATCTATTGTCTTATCCTCAGAAACAATTACGGCAATAGCACATTTATCATATTCCTTAAGATTCGATATATATCTTGCAGTAGAATTATATCTAGCACCACGATCTGGTCGTCCCACAAGCGGTAATGCTCCATTTAAAATATATCCCATACCATAACAGTTTGCTTTTCGATCAACAAAAATCGCACCATCTATTGACGTAATACCATCAACAAAGTCTTTCTCAATAAATTTAGAATTATTTAAATCACTCTCATCTGTCTCCCTATATATATCTATACCTGAAGATTTAAGCTGGTATGGGTCTAACTCTTTGTTGTCATTCACGTTTTCTGCCACAATCATTACTGTACCATGTTTCTGCTTGCATGTTTTTTTGAATATCTCAATAAGGTTATTGTCTGGATTCTCCCCATATAGAGTTATATATTTCTTTTTAAACAAATCAAGATAATAACCATCTTCTCTGACTTCTAACTGACCACTTTTATACCACAAACAATCGTTATTTTCTATCTGCATTTTCCAAGACATATGGCCCAAAATAGAAAATTGAATACATCCTGTAAATTTATCATTTGTTCTCAAACATATAGCAACAATTTTCCATCCTTCTGCTTCTTTTTTTACAAGTAATGATTGGTTCCCATGTCCTGCTGACTGAAGCATCTTTCGTATCAGTCTTACATTTTTCTTATTTAGTGGAATCGGATCTTTCAACATTAATTTCTTATCAATATCCACATTTGAAATTTGAAAGACTAAAGATGAATTACATGCTTCTCCCTCATAGTAATGTCCTGATAATTCTACAATCAAATTTATATCAATTCCAAAGTGTTTTTCTATTGTATTTACAAAACGTATATATGCATTTTGAGGAAGTTTCATAAGACTTTTTTCTAATAATAAGTCAGAGGGAATTTTTTCTCCTATTGTATGCGATAAACATAGAAAATTCCACAGAATATTACACAAATACATGTAATATTCCTTTTCCACTTCCGAAAGATAATAAAAGTCTATTTTTTTTCTCTTTGTTATTCTTGCATAATAATAGAACGTAAAATCATCCCCCTCTATCTCCCAGCTTAATGTACATCGAAAATACTCCACGAAATTTATCCTGTTATTTTCACACATGCTTTGAAATGCTTTTTTAATCTCTTCTTTTTTTCCGTTTTTTAGTGAAATAGACTGAAATTTTAATTCATTTGGAGAAATAGCATAAAGAGTCTCCTTTGATTTAATTCCTACTATAAATTCATCAGTATCCTCTATTGAAAAAAGGACTTTTTTTAATATATCAGGTAATGTCAGTTGTTTATCATATAAATGATTTACTAAGCGCAAAATGTTTTCGTATCTTACTTTAATGGATTTTTCTTTTTCATTTTCCATTTTTTTACTCCATAAATTTTATTTCTTAATATCTATTTTAACAGTATTATATCATCAGTTCAAACCAAATTTCTTTATATTTTTGAAAAAAAAATAGACTACCCTAAACTGGTAATCTATTTTTGTTCGTCATCGCTTTTGAAATCAGGAATTTTGAATTTATATGTTGGGATTTCAATAGACGGATCGCATAATTCAATTTGCAGTTTGTTTTTGCGATAGTAAGAGGTAGACTTATATGGCAGAGCATCTAATCTTTTAACTGGTGCTGTCGGTTGTCTAATTTCAATATAATCCATTTCTATCCATTTTTACCTCTCATAATATTTTATTGCCCTATTAAGGACAATTAGAGTCTAACATAATTAGAAATACTTGTCAAGACAAAAGGACCTATTGTACCAAGCCGCTAGCGCGGCGGCTAGCCACAGATACGTCTTTCCGCCATTT
>CAMLUB010000087.1 GCA_946486515.1 uncultured Clostridium sp. | reverse complement strand
TTTTCTGGATAATGTTTTCATATTCTATTTTTTCATAGATTACTTTACACTACCAATTTATTTCAATATATATTTTAACACAAGAAATAAAAAATACAACAAATTTGTAGAAAAAAACAAAAAAATGTGATAAAATAGAACATGCAAATTAAAATAAAAAGGTGATATCATGTTAGAAAATATAAACTCTCCAGAAGATTTGAAGAAATTAAGTATATTAGAAGAGCAAAAATTAGCAGAAGAAATCAGAAAATACATATTAGAAATTGTATCAAAAAATGGTGGACATTTAGCTTCAAATTTAGGAGTAGTAGAATTAACATTAGCATTACATAATGTATTTGATTTTAAAAAGGATAAAATTGTATGGGATGTAGGGCATCAAACCTATGTACATAAAATTTTAACAGGAAGAAAAGAAGCGTTAAAAACCTTAAGAACGTTAAATGGAATTGCAGGTTTCCCAAAAACGAATGAATCTCCATATGATTTTTTTAACACAGGACATAGTAGTACTTCTATATCAGCAGCTTTAGGGATGGCAAGAGCAAGAGATTTAAAAGGAGAAAATTATTCAGTTTTAGCTGTCATTGGTGATGGGGCCATGACTGGTGGTATGGCATTAGAAGCACTAAATGATGTGGGATATAGTAAGACCAAGATGACGATTATTTTAAATGATAATGAAATGAGTATTTCACCCAATATTGGTGGACTAAATATGTTACTAAGTAAGTTAAGAACCAAGAAGATGTATACTAGATCAAATGTCATTATGAAAAAAAGAATTAGCAAAATACCAGTTATCGGAAAACCAATTGTGAAGATGGTACAAGTTATAAAGAGAAGTATTAAACAATTAATTATTCCCAAAATGTTCTTTGAGGATATTGGCTTTACTTACTTAGGACCAGTTGATGGACATAATTTAGAAGAATTACAAAGTATTTTGACATTAAGTAAACAGATTGATAATCCTGTATTAATACATGTATTAACGAAAAAAGGAAAAGGGTATGAAATTGCAGAAAAAAATCCAGATAAATTTCATGCAACAGGACCTTTTGATATTGAAACAGGAAAAAGTAAAAAAGAAAAGGGAAAAGACTATTCTAAAGTATTTGGAGATAAATTAGTAGAATTAGCAAGGGAAAATGAAAAAATTGTGGCCATTACAGCATCTATGAAAGATGGTACAGGACTTACAAAATTTAGTGAAGAATTTCCAGATAGATTTTTTGATATTGGAATTGCAGAACAGCATGCATTAGGATTAGCAGCAGGTATGGCAATGGATGGCATGATACCAGTTGTGCCGATTTATTCATCATTTTATCAAAGAGCATATGACCAGGTAATTCATGATATTGCACTTCAAAATTTACCAGTCATTATGTGTGTAGATAGAGCAGGAATTGTGGGAGCAGATGGAGAAACTCATCAAGGAACTTTAGATATGGCATTTTTTAGATTGGTTCCGAATTTAATAATTTTGGCACCAAAGGATTTTCAAGAATTAGAAGATATGTTAGCATTTGCAGTAGATTTGAAAAAGCCAGTCATGATTCGATATCCAAGAGGTGGAGAAGACAAAGAATCATTTGAAAAACATGAAAAAATAGAAGAAGGAAAAGCAGAAATCTTAAAAGAAGGAAAAGATATTTCTATATTGACAATAGGAAAAACAGTAGCAAGAGGAATAAAAATTGCAAAAAAACTTCAAAATATGCATATAGATGCAGAAGTGATTAATGTTAGATTTTTAAAACTTTTAGATGTAGAAACATTACAGAAATCAATAGAGAAAACAAAAAAAGTCATTACCATAGAAGATGGAACGATTATCAATGGATTAGGTACAGCTATAAAAGAATTGATAGTTGATAATCATATGGAAGATGTAGAAATAAAAGCCTATGCTTATCCAGATACATTTATTCAACATGGAAGTGTTGATGAATTGGAAGAAATATATGGCTTGGATGAAGATTCTATTGTAGAAGATATACAAAAACAAATGGTAATGAAATTAAAAGAAGAAAAACGAGATAAAACAGATAAGGAAAATGAAGACAAAGAGAAAATAATAGAAGAACAAAAAAAGGAAAATGAGGAAAAGAAAAAATAAACAAAAGCGAAAATAATGAAGAGGAAATAATAAAGAAAAAGAAACATAAAAATAAAAAAAGAAAGATGAAAATAAGATAAGTAAAAAGATTAGCAATTAATTACAAAGGAAGGAACATCATCCTTAACCTAAGAAAAAGTCTTAGAGGTAAAGGAACGTTCATGGGCATTAGAAAAAGGAGAGATGAAACATAAATGAATAAACAAGAACTGTTAAAAGATTACAAAAAGCAAGAGGATAAATTATGTTTGTCACAAGTATTAGACAAAATCGAAATATCATCAAAAAGAGAAAAAATTGAATATACAGATTTTTTAGATATGTATCAAGTATCTTTAGTAGAGAACTTTTTAAGAAAAATACAATTTCAAAATTTTAAATTATATGGTGGATATGAAGATGCAGAAAGAAAGGTATTAATTACTTTCCCTGAAAAATTTGATGATAACATGTTAGAAAAAAACTATGACAAGATTTTAAAAGTCGTACGAATTCAATTACCAGAAGAAGAAAAAGGAAAATATTCGCATAGAAACTATTTAGGTGGAATTGTAAAATTAGGATTAAAAAGAGAAAAAGTAGGAGATATTCTTGTGGGAGAAGAAGGGGCAGATATTATAACTGTTAGCGATTTTGCAGATGTTTTAAAAACACAATTGCCATCTCTTACAAGATTTGAAAATGCAAAAATAGAGATAGAAAAGATACAAAATGTAAGAAAATTAGAAATAAAGGTAGAAGAAGTTAGCATTATTGTTCCATCATTACGATTAGATAATATTGTATCGGACTTGGCAAGAACTTCTAGAAGCAAAGCATCAGAAATCATTGCTCAAGAAAGAGTATTTGTGAATGGACAAAATGAAACAAAGAATTCAAAACAAGTAAAATGTGGAGATATTATAACCATTAGAGGAAAAGGTAGATTTATTATTAAAGAATTTACAGGAACGACTAGAAGCGGAAGAACAGTAGTCTTGGTAGAGAAATATGTTTAAGGGAATTTGGGGATGGACTCATTTTCCCCTTTTTATCAATATTATAAAAAATAAAAAATATAGAATATAAAGCCATTCAACAATTTTGTATAAGCTAAATTTTCATAGAATTCTAAAAGAAAAAAATGTATGAATTGCACGGTACTCTCGTCACGAGAGGGTCTGAGTGCATGAATACATTTTTTTCTTTTAGAATTTCTACATTCAAATTTAGATACGCAAAATCGTTTCATTTTTTTATATTCTATATTTTTGGTTTTAATCAATTCGAAAAAGGGAAAAATGAGTCCGTCCCCAAATTCCTTCAAAATGTCCTAAACAGAAACGTCCCCAATGGGACAAAATTTATTTTTTCATTAGAATTGCATCATATTGATTATCATAGTATTGTTTTCTTCTGCCACATTCTGTAAAACCAAATTTTTGATATAAAGAAATAGCAGAAAAATTTTCTTCGTTTACTTCAAGATGAATCGTTTTAATACCTTTTTCCTGGCAAATAGTAAGGATATGATTTAATAGTAAAGTAGCAATTCCTTGCCTTCTATAATCTTTTCTTACAGCAATATTCATCATATCTGCTTCATCTAATATGATTTTTATGCCAGCAAATCCAACGATTTTGTTTTCATATGTTGCACAGATAAATTGAGATGTGTTACTTGTTAATTCATCTCTTAAAATATCCATATTCCAAAAATCATCAAAATCAGACATTTCTATATTTTCTAAATCAGACATTTTCATATTTACAATAACCATATTTTTTCCTTCTAATTGTCTTTGTGCTTGAGGCTTTTTTAAATAAAGAGGAAGAAGATTTTTGTCTTCGCCTAATTGTGTATATTTATTGATGCCGGCAATTCCTAAAGCATAAACATCAGCATAATCAGTGCTAACCTCAGAATGATGATTATCTATATTATGAGAGATTTCTTCATTTGCTATAAAAAATCTAGAAGAAGATGTTTTAATCATATTTTTATAGCATAAACAAGCATCTCCTACAAAGGTAATTGTTGAATTTGTGTATTTATAATTTAAAAAAGTTAAACAGTTTTCAATACTATCTGCTTTGGGACTTTCTAACAAAGTATATTGACCATTTTCTAATTGATATACCGCATAATAACAATTATCATTTTTACAATCAATCATACTACAAATGATGCCATCTCTGTTCGTAGAATAAGCCAATCCTTCAAGAGAAGAAATACCAATAGCTGGAATAGATAGACTATCTGAAAAAGCTTTAACAGTAGCAACGCCAATACGAATACCAGTAAAAGAACCAGGACCAATATCACAAACCAATAAATCCATTTGAGATAAAGTTAAATTGGTTTCTTCTAATATTTGTTTAATCAGTGGCATTAAAGTTTCTGAATGTGTTAATCCATTATTTAATTCTATTTTTTTAATTAAATTTTTGTCTTCTAATATTGCAACACTACATATCTTGCTAGAAGTTTCTATACTGAATACTCTCAAACTAAGCCTCCTTTTGGATATATTTAAAAATAATTAACAAATTTATATTAGTTTATTTAATAATTGATCATATTTTTCACCATAAGAAGTGATATTTAAAATTCTAATATTTTCATTGACGTCATCTCTTTCAAATCGAATATGTATATAGTCTCTTGGAAGAGCATCTTGAATGATTTCGCCCCATTCAATAATACAAATTCCATTTTCGAAATATTCTTCGCCACCAATGGCATAAAACTCAGAAGAATCTTCTAAACGATACACATCGAAGTGGAAAATATTTATATCATCTTTTATATATTCATTCACAATGGTAAATGTAGGACTAGAAATTTCATCTTCTAATCCATAATATGTCAAAATCCCTTCAGTTA
>CAMLUB010000086.1 GCA_946486515.1 uncultured Clostridium sp. | reverse complement strand
CTCCTTATGACATTTTTATTTTATCATAAGAAGGTTTATTTTTAAACTTTACACACTTTTTTCTATATACTCCCCACCATTTTTAAAGCCTTCTTCTTTCTTCTTCAAGTATAGCTTCTTCACTATACAAATCAAATAGTGTGTACATTTCGTAAAATAGTGTATCTGGCGTAACCTCATCATTATTTTCTATCAAATTTAATACTCCTACTCTTGCATATGCTAATGCTTCGTTATTTGTCATACAGACCATCCTCCTTTTAATTTTCTAAAAAAACTTCTCTTCTTTGTGATTTTTCTTCAGTAGTACATTCTTTTTATTACAATGATATGCTAAGTAACTTAGTTCTTCTAATATATTCTCTCTAGTAAGTGGTTTATTTATTTCTGCAATTTTATCAATTGCAACATCTACATATATCATCATCTCTTTAACAGTCATTTTTATTCACACTCCTTACTTATATTTCCTTTAGTATCAACATTTCTATCCTTTATTCTGTATGATTTTCCATTAATTTTAATTATATGGCTATGATGTACAAGTCTATCAATTATTGCAGCAGTAACAACAGAATCTCCAAATATTTCAGGCCATTTACTAAATACTTGATTAGTAGTAAGTATTGTAGACTTCTTCTCATATCTTTTATTAATTAATTGAAAAAACAAATATGCTCCTTCTTTGGTTATTGGTAAATATCCTATTTCATCAATAATCAATAACTTATACTTACAAAAATATTTTATCTTTATATCAGCTCTATTTTCAGAATTAGCCTTCATAAGCTGGTTAATTAAATCATTAAAAGTGATGTAATATGTGCTAATTCTTCTTTTTGCAGCAGCTATGCCTATGCTAACTGCTAAGTGAGTTTTACCAACTCCACTAGTACCAACAAAAATTACATTTTCATTTTTATCCATAAACCTTAAAGTTTCCAAGTCAAGCATTTCATTTTTATCTACACTGGGTTGATATGAAAAATCAAAATCATCTAATGTTTTTTCGAAAGGAAATGCAGATACTGTAATATTAACTTTAGCAGCTCTTTCAGTTTGATACTTTATTTCCTCCTTTGTTAAATCATACATCATCTCAGTAAAAGAAATATTTTTATCTTTCATCTCATCCAAATATCCTGGTAACATTGCTTTCATTTTATCAAGCTTTAATACTTCTAAATTATCAATCAAATCTGTATATATACTCATTTCTAAGCCTCCTATAATTCATCATAATCACTTAAATAGCTTTCAACAAATTCAGCTATTTCATCATTTGTCTTATGTTTAAAAGCATCGGATTTTGCTATATCTTCTATATGTTCTTTCTTGTAATTTAAAAATTTATTACTTTTTTTGTGCGAAGTTATGAAATTTGTTGTATAATATATATGGATATATTCATCAGTCTCTGTTACAGAAACTGATTCACCTATTAGGTAAGTAGGAACAGAGTATTTTTGCCCTTTATACATAACCATAGATTCTTTAGAAACCTTATATTCTTTTGGCGAGGAAATATATGTTTTTAAAATATCTTGTGATGGTAAAGGCAACAAATGCTTTGTTTCCTTTTTTATTCTATCCATTGGTTTTTGATTAGTAGCTTGTGATACTTCACTGTTTATATCCTTCATAAAATCATTTACAATTTTTTGTAACTCATCATATGTTTCAAATTCGTTATTATATATCTTTAGTCTATCAACTAGTTTTGCTAATGCTTCTACCTTACCTTTTGTCTGTGGTCTATATGCTTTACAAGTTATTACATTAAATCCTATATCTTTGGCATACTGTGCAAATTTAGAATTTATTTTAACATGACCTATTCTACTATTTGCTCTATCCACAACTGTTGGCATATTATCAAAAAGTATCTCTTTTGGAACTCCTTCAAAATATTTAAATGCTTCATTCATACATTCAAACAACGTCTTCTGAGTTCTATCACTAGTTAACTTCAGAAACTTCATTCTCGAATATCCAAGTATCATTAAAAATATATTTACTTCAAATATTTCTCCAGATTTTGATACCATCTTTAAGCTTTCTTTCCAGTCAACTTGTGCCTGGAGCCCAGGTGATGTCTCATATCTCAATGTAGCTTTCTTTACTTCTTCACGTTTATGCTTATTTGCGTAATCTGCAAGTAGTGAATATGAACCGTTATACCCATCTTTTTGAATGAATTTAAAAATGGACATTGCACTACAACCTAATTCAAGTTTTTCTTTTATTGTTTCTTTAAATTCATCAAGCTTGGATGCTCTCTTTATTGATTTTCTTCTTTTAGGGACATAGCCTTCTAGATATTTTTTTACTGTTCTTGGATCACAATTCATAATTTCAGCCATCTTAGACTTACACATAACTACACATTCACCTCCTCTCGTAATCAAATTGATTTCATTAAGTACATCTAGTCTCATAACAACCATCTCCTTTCATTTCTGAGACCTACATTTGATGTACTTATATTTTACCATTTTCTTCCTTTTATATCAAAAAGAAAAAATGTAGGAGCTTGTCAAGATTAGTGTGTGAATTTTTTTAAATATTTTTATTATAAAGTGATGTAGTATTAAGCACTATATCACTTTATAGTATATATTAACTTGTCAAAGTGCTAATAAAATATTATAATTCTAAATATTTAGTATATCTATCTCCAAATAGTTCAATTAATTGAGATTGAATAATTTTCCAATTTTGGATTGGTTTCTTCCATTTTTCACTTAATTCTTTAATTCGTAAATACAAAACTTTATATACGGAATTCTCGTTTGGAAATGCACCTTTACCACGAGTAACTTTTCTTAGAGCTGAATTGACAGACTCAACTGCATTTGAAGTATATATGCATTTTCTAATTTCTTGAGGTAACTCAAACAAAGGCTCTAAATATTGCATAAAATCTACAGCTTTTTTTACTATTCTTTGTTGATTCTTTTCATATTTTTGTTTAAAAACGTTAAGTTGGAAGTTTGCTTCTTCTAAGCTAGAACTTGTATATATTTTTTTGTAATCTTGAATAATTTCTTTAGAATCTTTTTTTGGGCATAAACTATATATATTTCTAACTAAATGAACAACACATCTTTGGGATTGAGTTTTTGGAAAAACACGTTCTAAAGAACCTTTAAAACCAGCAATACCATCACTTGACATGTACAAAATATCTTGAACACCTCTTTCTTTTAAATCTTCAAAAACATTATTCCAAAAACTACCAGATTCAGTTTTGTCTATCCATAAACCAAGAATTTCTTTATATCCATAAACGTCAACACCAATTATGACATACACAGCTTTCTTTGAAGTGGTAAAGTCATCTTTTATTGGTACATACAAACAGTCTGCATAAGTAAATACATACATAGGTTTTAGTTTTCTTGATTTCCATTTTTCAGTTTCTTCAGATACTGCTGAGATAAGTCTAGTGATATCATCTTTATTTATCTTAACCCCATACATTTCTTTTAAAGTTTTTTCTATATCTCTAAGACTCATGCCTTTAGCATAAAGAGTAATACATTTATCCTCAAAACCAGTTAATTTAGTTTGTCCTTTTTCAATAATGATAGGTTTAAAAGTAGAATTTCTATCTCTTGGAGTTTTAATTTTTATATTACCGTATTTAGTTTTTACTGTTTTAGATTTACAGTATCCATTTCTAATATTTTGAGATTTTTTACCTTTTAAGTGTGTATATTTAGAATACTGCAAATGATTTTCTAATTCAGTATCTAGAAGTTTTTGCATTAAAGGTTGCAAAAGGCTATCTAAGTAATTTTCTACATCCAAACTATTTTTTATTTTTCCTTCTTTAAACTGTTTTACAGCTTCATCTATTATTAAATCATTAACACTTTTATTTTCTTTTTTATCGTTACTCATCATTTACTCCTTATCATATGAAATCTATTTTAGAATATATTTGAATGATATCATTTAATATTAATATCCATTCTCTTTTTTTAAAAGAGGTAAAGCCAAAGAAATTAGTTATGGAACCTAATTTATCATAAATTTCTTCTATTTGACAAATGTAATTATTGTTACTATTAAACGATAATCTTATTTTATCATAAAATTCCATATTTGCGGAATGTTTAAACAGCAATAATCTAATATTTTGACTATATTTATATAGATTATCCATATTATTTAAATATTTATGAATTAATTTTTGTTGAATTACATTGTTATATATATCACTGAACTTTTTTAATTCTTCTTTACACTCACTTAAAGTTCTTTGAGTATACAAAGAATGTAACTTACTTGCTAGTTTCCTAGCATCTTTTTCAGCTGTATATTTAGAAAATTTAGGTACGATATCAGTTAAAGAATCTACAAAAGATATATCTGGAAATGCAATTTTAGCAGTTCTTTTCATATTTTTGTTGTTATCTACTGATAGAAACAGAATATTTTGTAATCCTCTAGCCTTCAATGATTCAAAGCAATCTAACCAAAACCTTTTATTATTCACTCTATCTTGATATATATTGATAAATTGTCTATATCCTTTTGTATCTATACCTATTAATGTGTATATATCACTTTTTTCAATGTAATCACTTTTTTTCATATTTATTTCATTCTTTATGGCATAAACAACTAAATATGTTTCATCCAGTTTTCTTTTAGAACATTCCGTCAATGTTAATTCTTTCATCTATATCACTTCTTTCTATATATTTTTATTTTATTGTTCTTATTATTTCAGCACTCAGATCACAAATTAAGGCTTTAAAAATTGAATTAAAGAAAGTGGTTTCTTTTTGAAAATGATTATATATGTAATTATTACAATTGTTTTTATGCATTTGCATGTATAATTTTATTCGTTTTTGTATTTCTGTATTTCCAGGTATATTATTTATCATCAATTCTACAATATCTATATCTGTTTCTTTCATTATTTTATCCTCCATTCCTACACAAAAAAAATCTAGTATGCGAATTTTAATTTCCACACACTAGATTATACACTATCA
>CAMLUB010000085.1 GCA_946486515.1 uncultured Clostridium sp. | reverse complement strand
CCTTCATCAAATCCTACATATCCTGGAGGTGAACCAATTAATTTAGATACAGAATGTGGTTCCATATATTCAGACATGTCAATTCTAATCATGGCATTTTCATCACCAAATAGGCATTCTGCCAATGCTTTTGATAATTCTGTTTTACCTACCCCTGTTGGTCCTAGGAACAAGAATGAACCAATTGGTCTCTTTGGATCTTTTAATCCTACTCTTCCTCTTCTGATTGCTTTGGCAACTGCTTCTACTGCCTCATCTTGACCAATGACTCTTTCATGTAAGTTTTCTTCTAGATGTTTTAATCTTTCATTTTCATCTTCTGTTATCTTTTTAGCTGGAATTCCTGTCCAACTTGAAATTACTTCTGCAATATTTTCCTCTGTAATGTCTGTTACAGATTTATTATTTTTATTTTTCCATTTATTTTGTTCTTTTTCATATTTTGCTTTTAATTCTTTTTCTTTGTCTCTTAAAGATGCTGCTTTTTCAAATTTTTGAATCTTAACAGCTTCTTCCTTATCTTTTGTTACATTAGCAAGTTCTTCTTCCAATTCTTTTAAAGAATCTGGCTCTGTATATGTTCTTAATCTTGCTCTTGACGCAGCCTCATCAATTAAGTCAATTGCTTTATCTGGTAAATATCTATCATTTATATATCTAACAGATAATTTCACAGCTGCATCAATTGCTTCATCTGTTATTTTAACATTATGATGGGCTTCATATTTGTCTTTGATACCTTTTAAAATGGTAATCGTATCTTTTTCTGATGGCTCATTAACCGTTACTGGACTAAATCTTCTCTCTAGTGCAGAATCCTTTTCAATAAATTTTCTATATTCATTTAAAGTTGTCGCACCTACTAATTGAATTTCTCCTCTTGCCAATAATGGTTTTAAGATATTGGCAGCATCAATTGCTCCTTCTGCTGAACCTGCTCCTACAATTGTATGAATTTCATCAATAAATAGGATAACATCTCCTGCTTTTTTAACTTCATTTAGTGCTTTCTTGATTCTTTCTTCAAAATCTCCTCTGTATTTAGCACCAGCTACCATGCCAGAAATATCTACTGTTACCACTCTTTTATTTTTTAGAATTTCTGGAACATCTCCTGATACAATTTTTTCTGCTAATCCTTCTACTACTGCTGTTTTACCAACACCTGGTTCACCAATTAAGCATGGATTATTTTTCGTTCTTCTTGATAAAATTTGGATAACCCTTTCGATTTCTTCTTTTCTTCCAATAATTGGGTCTAATTTTCCTTCTTTTGCTTTTTCTGTTAAATCTTCACCAAATTGATTCAATGTTGGCGTTTGGTTATAGCTTCCAGATTTTCTTCTTCCATTTTTAGAATCACTTTCTCCTGCTAAATCCTCTCCTTCATTAATCACTCTGATAATTTCTCCATATAGCTTTGGAATATTGACATTTAATTCAATCAAAATTCTTGCTGCTACACTATCTCCTTCTCTTAATAATCCAATTAAAAGATGTTCTGTTCCTATATAGTTATATCCTAATTTTCTTGCTTCAATAAAAGCATTTTCAATAACTCTTTTGGTTCTTGGTGTAAATCCTAATGTCTCTTCAATTGGTTCATCCTTTCCAACCAATTCAATCGTTACATCAATAATATTTTCTGCTGTAATCTCTTGGTTTTCTAAAACTTTAGATGCTACACCACTGCCTTCTTTTGCTAAACCATATAGCAAATGTTCTGTTCCTATATATCTATGTCCTAATTCTAAAGCTGCATCATTGGCAATTTCTATTGCCTTTTTCGCTCTACTTGTAAAATTATATGTCATCATTATCACCTTACCTTTCTTTTTAATTTTGTCCTTTTGGGGACGTTTCTGTTTGGGACATTTTGGTCCTTTTAGAATTCTCATTAGGATTGTTTCTGTTTGCAAACATTCAAAAACACTCCCTTTTGAACTTTTATTTCTTGAGAAACTATTGATTAATAACTTGTTTTATCATTTCAGCTCTCTTGATTTCTCTATCTAATCTTTCATATTGCTCTCCAAAATATTTTTGTAAATTACCTGGTCCTATATATAAATACATTTTTTGTATTTGTAAATCAGATAATTCTTTTAAGATTCCTAAATCTACTCCTAGTTTGACAGTAGATAATAGATTTTCTGCTTCTTCCATGGTAATCTTTTTACAATTTGTTAAAATTCCATAATTCCTATAAATTAAGTCTTCAACTTCAATCCCTTCATTTGCTAAAAATCTTCTAGCTTCTCTTTCTTGTTTGATAACTTTTTCTACAATAATCTTAATATTTTGTATAATTTCATTTTCTGTAATTCCTAATGTTTTCTTATTAGATATTTCATACATATCTCCCACAATATGACCTGCTTCATCATAAACACCCTTGATATGAATACCAAAGTTATTAATCGCTTCTAATACTTTTTCTGTATTTCTTGTTTTAGCCAAACCTGGTAAATGTACTTTTACAGAAGCTTTTAAACCTGTTCCGATATTATTAGGGCAAGCAGTTAAATACCCATATTGTTTACTAACTGAGTAACCAAATATGTCTTCTATCTTCTTATCTATTTCAATTGCTAGATTTAATGTATTTTCTAGTTCTAATCCACTACTAAATACTTGTATTTTTAGATGGTCATCTTCTCCTATCATAATACAAATATTTTCTTCATCATTGACTAAAATAGCACCTATATTGCCTGATTCAAAAGCAAAATTGTAATTAATCAATCCTTTTTCTACTAAGCTTAATTTCGTAATATCATCCATATCTTCTAATTTTAAAAATCTTAATCCATATCCTATTTGATATATATTATCTTTTATTTTATTCTCCAATTCTTGTAATTCTTTTGGATTTAAATGAAAGTTATATCCTTGTATATTTCTTGAAAAACGTATTCTTGTATTGATTGCTATATCTGATTCTTTTCCACTTTGTAAATACCAATTCATTCTATGTATCATCCTTTCTTAACATTTTCTATATTTTCTTTATAAAATCTATCTTGTATCAAGAACTAAAAAACTATTTTTGGTTTAACATTATACCATATAAAAAAACTAATCTTATTGATTTTCTTCCATTTTTTTAATTTCATCTCTTAGTTTAGCTGCATATTCATAACGTTCTTCTTTAATCGCTTGCTTTAAGTCCTCTTTTAATCCTTCCAATTTTTCTTCTGGAGTTTCTTCTTTTTTATTTTGCACATTATTCTCTTTTCTTTCCTGTCTTTCTTCTATTTTCTTATCAATACTTTTTCCTAATCTTCCTACATGACGATTACTACTTTGAATTCTTCTAATAATAGGATCTAATCTATCTTGGAAAACATCATAGCAATTTGCACAACCTACTCTTCCAGTATGTGCTATATCTTCAAATGTATATCCACAATTATCACATTTTAGCGTTTTTAATTCATTAAGCATTGGCATAAATTCTGTATTTGAAAAATCTTCTAAGAAATCTCCGAAAAAACTTGAAAAGTTAATTGGCATATCTAATCCAATCTCACCAATTCCTAATTTTTTACTACACTCCTCACATAAATTTAATTCTCTTCTTACTCCATTTATATTTTCTGAATATCTTACGTTTGCTTCTCTTTTTTTACAATTATCACACAACATAATAATTCCTCCTTTATTCTATATTTAATAACATATTTTTAAATATATTTGCTCTTAATTTATCTTTTACATCTTTTGCTAACAGCAATACATTATCACTTGTTGCTACTTTTAAGAGCTTTGCTTCTTCTTTGGTTATTAAATCATAAGTTAGAAAGTCATTAATTAATATGTCCACATCATTAGAAGTCATTTCTTCTCCAATATTTTTTATAATGTGCATAAAATAATCTGACTTTGTGTTATTGACTTTTTTTATGGTAATATGACCTCCGCCACCTCTTTTACTTTCTACATAATATCCTTGAGATGGTTTAAATCTTGTTGATATAACATAATTAATTTGTGATGGTACACAATTAAAATGTTCTGCTAGTTCATTTCTTTGTATTTCTACTAGTTGATTATCATCATCAAATAAATCTTTTATAAATTCTTCTATTACATCTGACATTCGCATTGGTCTCATCTCCTTTTTGACTTTGACTTTCTTTGACCTACATATCTATTATACTCTCTTTTTATATTTTTGCAACTGTATTTTTATTTGCTTTTTTGACATTTTATGGTAAATATTCTTATTTTAAATAAATTTTATTATTTTTTATACTTTTTTCTCATTATTTTTCACTTTTCCTTTTATTTTTGTTGTTTCTTCCTTTTGTCATATTATGCAATTCTTCTGCCCTTTCTTTTTGATTTGGTAAAGAAATCCACGCAAAATAGGATGAAATAAACTCTCCATATTTTGTGCTGTCTTCCCCCACTTCATATTTTTCTTCTAACTCCTTATTTACTCTATGTTCAAAATCTTCATGACTTTTTTTATCAAATTCTCTTGACTTTTTATTATCCATAAAAAAATGCACTTCCTTTTTATTTGTTACTATTTTATTTTAAATAATAACTTCTATTTTAGGTATGTGCATTTTTTTCTTTTTTATTCACTTAAATGATTTTTTGTTATTATGAACTGAAAATTTTATAAAATTTTTAGTTATTCAAACTACACATTTTTCGCTAATATTCTCTTCTCTAAATAGTTTAGTGTTGTCTCTATTTTATGTAGTCTTGCTTCATAAGATTCATGTGCAATTTTATTACTTAAGATTTCTTCATCTAATTTCTTTTCTATTTTTTTAAACCTTTTGTCTAAATATTTTATTAAATTTTGAAATTCTGCTGCAATTTCTTTACTTTGTTTGCTAATTGCTTCTTCAATTTTCTTGTCCATTGCTTGTAATAAACGTTTTTCTTGTTCTGCTAACTTTTGATCAAATCTTTCTTCCAATGCTGATAATTTTTGATCAAATCTTTCTTCCAATGCTGATAATTTTTGGTCAAATTTTTCTTCTAATGCTGATAATTTTTGGTCAAATTTTTCTTCTAATGCTGATAATTTTTGGTCAA
>CAMLUB010000084.1 GCA_946486515.1 uncultured Clostridium sp. | reverse complement strand
AATTTGAAGTAAAAATTAGGGGAGAAATAATAGATTTAACAGTAAGAGAATTTGAAGTTATTAAATTTTTAGCATCGCAACCAGGACAAGTTGTTACAAGAGAAACATTACTAGAAAAAGTTTGGGGATATGAATATTATGGAGATATTAGAACAGTAGATGTAACAGTAAGAAGAATTAGAGAAAAAATTGAAAAAGATACATCATCACCAAAAATATTAATAACGAAAAGAGGAGTTGGTTATTATATAGCTTCTAAATAGTTGCCAAAAGGGACGGGTTGTTTTGGCAACTATTTTCTATTAAAAAGCATTGATTTGCTCAAGTGAATGCAATTAGGAATTTAGGAATCATTATAAAATTTTTTGTTTCATAATGCAATGTAGAAACAATTGAAATTAAAAACAATGCAAAGAGAAAATAAAGATTTTCTAGAAGTTGCCAAAACAACCCGTCCCTTTTGGCAACTTCTAGAAAAGAAAGGAATAGAAATGGAGAGAACAAAGACAAAAAAAGTCATGGTGGGAAATGTGCAAATAGGTGGACAAAATAAAGTGGTTATTCAATCTATGTGTAATACGAAAACAAAAGATATAAAAGCAACTGTAAAGCAAATATTAGATTTAGAAAAAGCAGGATGTGAAATTATTAGAGTAGCGGCATTAGATATGGAAGATGCAAAAGCGATAAAAGAAATTAAAAGACAAATTCATATTCCTATTGTTGTAGATATACATTTTGATTATAAGATTGCATTAGAAGCTATAAAAGCAGGCGTGGATAAAGTTCGAATTAATCCTGGAAACATAGGAAACGAAGATAAAGTGAAAGCTGTTGTAGATCAATGTAAGGAACATCATATTCCTATTCGAATAGGGGTAAATGCAGGTTCTTTAGAAAAAGATTTGCTAGAAAAATATGGAAAGCCAACTGCAAAAGCAATGGTAGAAAGTGCAAGAAGACATGTAGAAATTTTGGAAAAATTAGATTTTAAAGATTATCTCATTTCTTTAAAAGCATCTAATTTAGATTTGTGTATTGAAAGTTATGAAGAAGCCTCTAAAGCTTTTGACTGTCCATTACATTTAGGAATTACAGAAAGTGGAACGGAATTTAGTGGAACTGTAAAATCTAGTATAGGGTTAGGATATATGCTGAGAAAAGGAATAGGTGACACTATGAGAGTTTCTCTTTCAGATGATCCAGTAAAAGAAATAAAGGTAGCTAAAGAAATTTTAAAAAATTGTAACTTGTATCACAAAGTACCAACTTTAGTTGCTTGTCCTACTTGTGGAAGAACACAAATTGATTTAATTCCCATAGCTAAAGAAGTAGAAGAATTTTTAAATACAATAGAATCAGATATCACGGTTGCAGTTATGGGGTGTGCGGTAAATGGACCTGGTGAAGCAAGAGAAGCAGATATTGGCATTGCAGGTGGTGTAAAAGAAGGTTTATTATTTAAAAAAGGTAAAATTATCAAAAAAGTACCACAAGAAAAAATTGTTGAAGTATTAAAAGAAGAAATTCTAGAGATGCTAAAATAGGAAATGCTTAATTATATTATAGAAGAAGCAGTATGAAACATTAAGTTATTTTTAATTTGTATTGTGAAACAAAAAAAGTTTTGAGGAATTATCTATACAAAAAAAGAAATGGAGAAAAAGTAAAAATATGGAAGTAATCATTGGGAAAACAGCAGGGTTTTGCTATGGCGTAAAAAGAGCAGTGGATGGGGCAAAAAAAGAACTAAAGAAAAACAAAACATTATGTGGGTTAGGAGAAATTGTACATAATCAAGAAGTAGTAAAAGAATTAGAAAATCTAGGAATGCAATTTGTTGACAATATAGAAGATGCTAAAGGAAAAACAATTATCCGTGCCCATGGAATACCAAAACAAATTTATGAAACAGCTAAAGAAAAACAAGTAGAATTAATAGATTACACTTGTCCAAAAGTATTAAAAATTCACCAAATTGCAGAAGGATATGCTAATAAAGGATATTATATTTTTCTTTTAGGAAATAAGAAACATCCAGAAATTATAGGGACATTAAGTTATTGTGGACAAAATAAATTTGTAATAGAAAAAGAAGAAGATATAATAAAAGCTTTAGAAGCACTTGAAAAGTCTAAAATAAAAAAATTATTGGTAATTTCACAAACAACTTATAGTTTAGAAAAATTTTATATAATAGAAGAAATAATCCATAATGAAATATCTAGAGATATAGAATTGGTTATCAAAAATACCATATGCCAAGCAACAGAAATGAGACAAAAAGAAACACAAAATATGGCACAAAAAGTAGAGGCAATGATTGTGATTGGAGGAAAAAATAGTTCAAATACTAAAAAATTATACGAAATAGCAAAACAATACTGCAAAACAGTAATATTAATTGAAAATGAAACAGAATTGGATATAAAAAAAATACAATTAACAAATAAAATAGGGATTATGGCGGGAGCTTCAACACCAAAAGAAAGTATTGAAAAAGTGATTAAAAAATTAAAAACAAAGCTGATATCATTTTAACAAAAAAGAATTTAATTTTCTATTTTTAGAGAAAATGTAAACAGTAATAAGGATATATCAAATTTGTCGAATTTTGCGATGAAAAATAAAAAATAGAAGAAAGAACTTATTGACAAGTTCTTTTTTTGACAGTATACTAAAAGAAATTATATAATTTTTATTCAATAGAAATTTCTATTTATTCAATTATCTATTTATTTATAGTTTATACAAATTATACAGCTCGAATCTTTTATCAAATATTGTATAATTAGTCAAAGTTGTCAGATTACAATTCATAGTTATTCAAAATGAATTCATTGAAATTTATACTTATGCAAAGTTTATTAATTCAAATTCATAATTGATAAATATGCTTTATCAAAAATCCAAAATTTCGAAAGAAATACATAAAAGGAGGTTTTATTTTAGTGCACTAAAATCATGTATATGAATCGAAAATTTGTTGCAAAAAGTAATTTTGTATTAAGGAGAGTTTTAAATACAGAAGAAAACATAGATATCTTAAAAGAATTTATAGAGGTGATATTAAACTTAAAAATCCAAGAGGCAAAAATTAATCCTTATTTAGAAAGACTAAAAGCATACTTACCAGCAAAAGAAAATTTTGGTATTGCAGATTTGAGAATAAAAACAGATCAAAACGAAGAACAAAATATAGGAATACAAATTATTGATGGAGAGCATATTTTAATAAAAATGTTATTGTATTATGCACAAATTCATACAAATCAATTGAAATATAGTGAACATAGAAAAATAGTAAAAACAACAACAATTAATTTGTTAGATTTTACATTAAACAAAGAATTAGAATATCATAGTAAAATGGTAGTAAGAGAAGAAAATATGACAGATGTTATTCATCATTATCCAGAAATCCATATTTTACAATTACCAAAATTTAAAATGATAGATAATACAAACATGACATTAAAACAAGCATGGATTAGCTATTTAAAAGGAGAAAATACAAAAGAAGCCATTCGAAAAAGCAAAAACATAAAAAAATTAGATGAACTGCTTGAAAAATATTGGAGAGAGGAGGTAATAGAATAAAAAAACAACGTACGTTGAAGTCTTAAATTTCAACGTACGTTTTACACTAAAAATAGTTAATTAATTTGTCCTTTGATGAACACTAATAAAGATAAAGCTCTTAAGAAGGGATATGATAAGGTATTAGTTAATTTAATGAGCATTGGTTAAAGTTTGTTTTAATGTTACATTAATAATCGTTCCTTCTGGGACAAGTTCACCTGCTGTATAGTCTTGCGTCTTTACAATTCCCGAACCAGTCACACTAATATTTAAGTTCTTTGCTTTTAAAGTATTGGTTGCTTGTGACAAATTCATATTTGATAAATCAGGGACTTCAACAGAGGTAGCAACTGTATCACCTTCACCATATAACATAATAATTGAATTAGCTGCTAATTGTGCTCCTGGTTTTGGATTTTGATCAGCAACTAATGTTGCATTTTCATCTCCAGAAGAAACAACTTTGCAATCAAATCCGGCATCAGTAAGTATTTTTTTAGCTTCTGTAATTGTTTTATTACGAATATCAAGAACAGTAATTAAGTTTTCGGAATGATTATCTTCTTCTGTTGAATCAGAAGGAACTCCTAAATAAGGTAATATTTCAGATAACATTTGTGAAACAACAGGAGCAGCAACATTACCACCTTGATATCCATATTGTTTATTTTGAGGATCATATAAAGTAAGTAAAACAACAACTTGTGTATCTTCAATAGGAGAAATAGCAACAAATGATGAAACATAACCATCATCTTTATTTGCTTCTGTAGGTTCAGAAGTTCCAGATTTTCCTCCAATAGAATATCCAGATACTTGAACATTTTTACCAGAACCATTTAATACAACAGATTCCATCATAGATTTTACTTCAGAAGCAGTTTTTTTAGATAATACTTGTCTTACTTCTGTAGGTTGAGTTTCTGTAACAGCACCAGTATCTGTATTGGTAATGGATTTAATAATATTTGGTTTCATTAACACACCATCATTTGCAACACAAGAAATAGCGGTTATCATTTGAAGAGGTGTTACTTGAAATCTTTGACCAAATGCATATGTAGCAAGTTCAACAGGTCCAATTTCATCTAATTCATGGAAGATACTGGTTTGCTCTCCATATAATCCAGAATTTGTTGATTCAAATAATCCAAATGCTTGATAGTATTTATATAAAGTAGAAGCTCCAGTTCTTTGTGCTAATTGGATAAATGCAGGGTTACATGAATTTTCTAAAGCATTTGTTAAGGTTTGATAACCATGTGGATTACGCCAGTTCCAACATTTAATTTCTCTATCTTCAACAATTTGAGATCCTGAACAAAAGAAATCACCTTCTTTATTAGGAGTAGTAATACCTTCTTCTAACGCAGCACTAGCTGTAATGATTTTAAAAGTAGAACCTGGTTCATAACTTTCTGCGACAGATTTATTAGACCACATTTTGTATAAAGCTTCGTTTTTTTCTTCAGTAGATAAAGAATCATAAGTTTTGGCTAAAGTTGAATTTGGTGTATAAGGTGAGTTTAGATCATAGTCTGGATAACAAGCCATTCCTAAAATATCACCAGTTTGTGGATTCATAACAAT
>CAMLUB010000083.1 GCA_946486515.1 uncultured Clostridium sp. | reverse complement strand
AAAGAAGGTGGACCAGATCCAGCAGGAAATTCAAAATTAAAAAATGTTATTGCAAAATGTAAGGCAGCAAATATGCCAAATGATACAATCAATAATGCAATTAGAAAAGCATCAACAAGCAATGAAAATTATGAAGAAATTACATATGAAGGATATGGACCAAACGGAGTAGCCGTTATTGTAGAAGCATCAACAGATAACAAAAATAGAACAGCAGCAGATGTTAGACATGTATTTGACAAAGCAGGAGGAAACTTAGGAACAACAGGTTGTGTATCATATATGTTCAATAAAAAAGGTGTTATTGTCATTGAAAAAGAAGCAACATCTATGAGTGAAGATGATTTGATGATGTTAGCAATAGAAGCAGGAGCAGAAGATTTTTCAGCAGAAGAGGAAGTATATGAAATTACAACAGATCCAGCAGATTTTACAGCTGTTCGTGAAAAATTGGAAGAAGCAGGATTAGAATTCTTAGAAGCAGAAGTTCAAATGGTACCAACAACCACTGTAAAACTAGATGAAAAAGGAACAGAAAAAATGGAAAGATTAATTGAAAACCTAGAAGATTTGGATGATGTTTCAAATATTTATCATAACTGGGAAGAATAAAGGTAAATAGATAAATGACAGTAGGAATACAGTTATTTATCTATTTATGTGTCGATTTTCCTATACTATAAAAAGAGTATAATATATAAAATTTTTAGAGCAAATTGCTCAAATGGAGGCAAATATGAAACAAAAGAAAAATAAAGGATTACGAGTTACGATAGTTATTTTATTAATTATTATTCTACTTTTAGTAGGAGGAATTGCATATTTATATTTTTTCACAGATATGTTTAAAAGTAATAAACAGTTATTCTTCAAATATACTTCACAGATTATACAAAGTGAAGATGGATTTATAGATAATCAGTTAATGCAATATTTCCAAAAAAAGAATAGTACAAGTTATGAAAATAATGGAGAGATAACATTTGATGTATCTATTCCCAATATGGAAGAAGATTTAGAACTAGCAAATAATTTTAATATTACCTTTACTGGAAAAGAAGATCCTACTAATTCAAAATCGGAAAAAGAAATTAGTCTTAACTATTCAGATAGTGTCAATTTTCCTTTAACATATAGAAAAACAAATAACATAACAGGAATTCAAACCAAATATATCGGAAGCAGTTTTGTAGCTGTTAGAAATGATGAAGAAATTTCTGGATTAGAAGATATTAATCATTTATTAAAATTGCGAAATTTAGAGTTTTCTAATGAAGAACTACAAAACTTAAAAACGACCTATTTTGATAATATATTAAATACGTTAGATGATAATAAGTTTTCTACATTAACAGAGGGAAATTTGACAGGATATAGATTAACATTAACTGGAGAAGAATTAAAAAATACATTGGTTCAAATTTTAAATGCATTAAAGACAGACACAAATATAACTCATAAACTAAATGATATATTACAAGGGCTAGGAACAAATGCAGAAATAGATGAGGACTCTATAGATGATTTAATAGAAAGTATGAATGATTCAGACTGGAATCAAGATATAGAAATGACTGTATATGCTAGTGGTGGAAATCTTAGTAAAGTGTTGGTAGAAATAGCAGGAAATACGCTAACAATGAATAAAGAAGAAAATAATCAAGATATAACTTATACAGTATCTTTCAATACGACAGAACAAGATGTAAGTGCTGTAGTTACTGCAAAATATTCTGGATTAAATTCAGATAATGTAACTGAAACGTATGAGCTAACATTAGAAGGAATGTATGGAGAAACCGAAATATTGCAACAAGCTAAAGAAACACAAGATACGGTAGAAATTTCTACTGAAAAAGAAAATGTTCAATTATTAATAACAACAGTAAAAACAAATAAAATAGCAGCAGGAGAAGATGATTCACAAATTAGTGATATAGATGTAGAAGAAGAATTATCATCTGGAGAAGACGATAGCTATGCAGATATGAGATTAGAAAAAGAAACAGACACAACATTTAGTATTACATTTATCAGTACAGGAGATAAATTTGTTATAGATAATACAGGAAAAATTATTGAAGAACCAGAAGAACAAACAACAAATACCACTTCAAACAACACATCAGAAAATACAACAAGTCATAATAAATATAGCATTACAAATAATGTGCAATTTAAAGATAGTGTAGAAATAGAAGACTTGACAGAAGAAAATGCAGTGATTTTAAATGACCAAGATAATGAATATGTTACGAATTTAATGAATGCTATACAAGAAAGAATAGTAGAAGTGAATAAAGTACAAATGGAGGAATTAGGAGTATCTGAAAATGAAAATCCAATCCAATATCTAATACCAACACTTTCCGCAAACAATCAAGCAACTGCAGAAGTAGATGAACAAGCAGTAAATGCATTTAATGCAAAGTTTGAACTATATCAAAGTACAAATACAAAAGGAGCAACAGTAAAAGGATTATTAACAACTATTCAAAATAATAATGAAACAGAAGGAAAAAATAAAATAAAAGAGATTAATATGGATGGAGAAGAATACGAAGTTACAGAACAAAACATTACATTATTAAAAAGTAGTATTAATGTGGATGATGCATATAGAGTAGAATTCGAAAAAGATATTAACACAGGATTAATTTATAGGGCAGTTATTAATAAACGTTAAAATCGAGATTTTGGAGTTGAACTCAAATTTCTATCAAAAGTTATTTCTCAAAGGTTATTTAGATTAGAAGTATTAGTTAATTGAATATTGAAAAGCTGAAGCCAAAAATTTTCAAAGTTTTTGACTTCACTTTTTCGTATATTAGGTATAAATTATCTGGATTTTCGATTTGTTATTGAATAGGAAACAAGATGAAACTTTAAGTTACTTAGGCTCAAAGTGAAAATAAATATTAAAATTTTATTTTTAAAAGAAAAATGGATTTTTCTATTTGATAAAATAATGTTGCACAAAAAAATTAATCATTTGCTTTCTGTTTTAACAAAACTTTCTCTAAAACATAATATACAATAAAAAGAATAAGGAGGAAGTTATGCTGAAAAAGTTTTTGACAGGGATTGTCATATTTATTTTTGTATTTTGCATACAAATAAATCATATATATGCATTAACACCAACATCAAATTTAAGTTATCAAGGAATTGATGTTAGTAATTGGCAAGGATATATCAATTATGGAGAAGTAAGAGATGCTGGAATACAGGTTGTATACATAAAGGCAAGCCAAGGGACAAATATAAAAGATGCGTATTTTGATATTAATTATGAAAATGCAAAAGCAAATGGATTGCGTGTAGGATTTTATCATTATTTAACAGCTACAAATACAGAACAAGCACAGGAAGAAGCTAATTTTTTTGTATCTGTTATTTCTGGAAAAACACCAGATTGTAAATTGGTATTAGACTATGAAACTTTTGGAGGTGTCGGAAGAGAAGAAATCAATCAAATTGCTAGAACTTTTATGCAACGTGTAGAGGAGCTGACGAATAAAGAGGTTATTTTGTATAGTGATTTATCCAATGCTAGAAGTACATTTGATACCAGTTTAGCAGAAGATTATGACTTATGGATTGCTTATTATGAAGACAGAAATAATTTGATTAATATCCAAACTAGTTGGAACACATATATTGGTATTCAATACACAGATAGAGGTAGAGTAAATGGGATTAATGGTAATGTAGATAGAGATTTGTATACAGAAGAAATCTTTTTAGGCGAAACTTCTGAAATTGCGAATAATAGTGGAAATACAACTCCAAACAATACAGAAAGTGTAGAATATACCGTACAAAGCGGAGATACCTTAAGTGCTATTGCAAGAAGATATGGTACAACTGTACAAGAATTAGTAGATATTAACAATATACAAAATCCAGATTTGATTTATCCAGGAGAGAAACTAAGAATTCTTACAAATTCTACAATACCAGGAAATGAAGAAAGAGGAACAGGAGATATTATTTATACAGTTCAAAGAGGAAATACCTTATCTCAAATAGCAAGAGAATACAATGTGAGTGTAGAACATATTGTGGAATTAAATGATATAGAAAATCCAAATCTAATTTATCCAGGACAAAAATTAAGAATCACAGAAAGTGATGTAACAGAGTTAGCTCCAGTAGATAATACCATTCAAGTGTATTATGTTGTAAAAGAAGGAGACACTTTAAATGGAATAGCTATAAGATTTGGAATTACTTTAAATGAAATTTTACAATATAATAATATAGAAAATCCAAATTTAATTTATCCAGGGCAAACCATTAAAATTGTATAGTTTACAGTTTGAATTTATGTATTTGAAAAAATTTTAGTCTGAACGGTAACAATCTATGTGTAAAACTTAAAAAAGTTAAAAATTTTCTAGACTTTTTTTTAGATATGTGCTAATATATATTAGTACATATTTTTTATGCCGATGTGGCGGAATTGGTAGACGCACTGGACTCAAAATCCAGCGGGAAACCATGTGGGTTCGAGTCCCACCATCGGTACCAATGACGTTTCTGTTCGAACTAATTGAACAGAATCGATACAAAAATCAATCAGAAAATAAAATCTGGTTGATTTTTTTGTTGCCTAAAAACAATATTAAAATCATCCAAACGAAAGGATGGTGTAAAAAAATGAAGATAATTAAACAAGAATTACAATTTGAGGAATGTCTAAAACAACGAATTGAATTTATATGTAAGTTTTCTAAAGTTACTCCTACTTTTATTAATGGTAGCATTAGAAAATTAGAAAAAACTAATCTTACATATATTGAACCACATAGAGTTATTATTAAAAATATTACTTTTTTAGTTTTTAATTATTCAAATGATGTGTATATCTCAAATTTGACTAAAAAGATTAAATTATCAGAATTAGAAGAATATTTGAGAAATATATAACTGTAAATAATTGACATTTCTTTAAATCGTGATATAATATAGGCAATTGATTATGTATAGTTGTTCGTAAAGAACTATACAATTACGTGTACTTTGAAAAATTTATATTATATTACAATTATATTGTATTTTATTTTGTGATAAACGGATTTAAGAGATGTCAATGGTACTCGTATTGTACTTTGATGTCTCTTTTTTGTTAGATTGGAGGTAAAAAATTGAACGAAGAAAAGAAAAAATGTGGGTTGTATATGAGAGTATCAACAGAAGACCAAGCTCGTGAAGGTTTTAGTTTACCAGAACAAAGAGAACGATTAGAAACTTTTTGTAAGTTTAAGGGGTATGAGATAGTAGATTATTACGAAGATGCTGGAATAAGTGCTAAAACTGGTAATTATAGACCAGAGTTTGAGAGATTAAAAAATGATATAAAAGCTA
>CAMLUB010000082.1 GCA_946486515.1 uncultured Clostridium sp. | reverse complement strand
GCATAATATGTCGAAATGAATATATCACTTGTTTGAGCTTGTCCTCAAAATCCCTTTAAATGTTCTAAAGGATTAATGTAAAAGCATAGGACCAATATTGGTAACAGTTCCAGCACCAAGTGTTAAAACAATATCATTTTTTTCAATATGTGTTTTTACATAATTAGCACATTCATCAAAATTAGGTAAATATAAAGCATTTTTTCCTAAAGAATGAAGTTTATCTACTAAATCTTTAGAGGAAATATGATACGTATTGGTTTCTCTAGCAGCATAAATATCTAGTACAATGACATGATCAAAATTCATTAAGGCATGAGCAAAATCATCTAATAAATGTTTAGTTCTACTATATGTATGTGGTTGAAAAATAACCCAAGATTGATGGTATTTTTTATTCATCAAAGATTTTGCTGTTGCAAGAATTTCTGTTGGATGATGTCCATAATCATCATAAACACTTGCTATGCCATTCATTTTTCCTTTATATTCAAATCTTCTGTGTGCACCAGTAAATTCAAATAATGCAGATTTTATAATATCTAATGCAATATGATATTTCATACAAATAGCAATACAAGCAAGTGCATTAGCAACATTGTGTTTACCAGGAACAGATAATTGGAAAGTATCCAAAAATTTATGGTGATAGTAAACATCAAATTTTGCAAACCCATCTTCATTAAATGCAATATTTGTGCCATAAACATCAACATTTTTGTTAGATATACCATAAGTCATGATAGTAGCTTTGGTTTCATTTGCTAATTCTACACAATTTGTATCATCTCCATTTAATATTAAGATACCATCAGTAGGTAATAATTTTACATATTTGACAAATGCTTTTTTTATATTTTCTAGATTTTTAAAATAGTCTAAATGGTCATTATCAATATTTAAGATGATTTCTGCTTTTGGACTAAATTTTAAAAAACTTTCTACATATTCACAAGCTTCAATAATGAAATGTTCACTATTTCCGACTCTGTAATTACCATCTAATTGTTTTAAATATGCACCAACTTGGATAGTAGGGTCTGTTAGTGCTTTTGTAAAACAAAGAGAAATCATAGAAGTTGTGGTTGTTTTTCCATGTGTTCCAGAAATGCAAATTGTATCTTTAAAACATCTGGTAATTTCTCCTAAAAAATCAGCCCTTTCAATGGTTGGAATATTTTGCTTTTTTGCTTCAACCATTTCAGGATCTTCTGGTTTAATTGCTGCTGAATACACAACAACATCTGCTTTTTTGACATCTTCTGTATTATGTCCAATTGTAACGTTGATTCCTCTATTTTTTAATATTTGAACAGATTCGGAATTGGATAAATCAGATCCAGTAATAGAGAACCCCCAGTTATGAAGAATTTCAGCAATTCCACTCATACTGACTCCACCAATTCCAATCATATGTATATGTTTATATTTCTTTAAATTATCTATATTTGGCATGAAAGACACTCCTTTGTCAATATTTCCTTTGCATAAAATTTCAAAAGAAATTATATAATGATATGATGAAAAATTCAATACTTTTGAAGAAATTTATACTATAATAAATTTTAATTACAAAACCATTACAGCAAGATATGTTTGTTTAAGAAACCATTATCTAGTAATCCATAATATGTTACAATTCATTACAATTCGTTACCATTTAGACCAAATCATCTTAAGGTAGGTGTGATACATGATATTTTTAAGATTCTCGGCTACCCTTCGATTCCCATTTAAGAAATTCTAAAGCAAAAACTATAACAATACCCGGAAACAGGACCCTTTATAGTTTTTGCTTAAGAATTTCTAAAATGACTCCGGTCGCATTCGAATTCTTAAAAATATCATGTATCACACCTACCTTAAGATGATTTGGTCTAAATGATAACGAATTGTTATATATTAGTATATGAAAAGGTATAAAAAATGTTACAAATATGTTAATGACATTCATTTCATAAAAAAATTAAAAAAATGTAAAAAAAAGAAGGAAAAAAATTTTTTATGGAGAATAATATTATTGTACATAAGAATATATGTATGTACAAAAAATTTTTAAAACTTAAGGAAGGTAGGTGCACTACAAAATGCAAATTACAGATGTACGTTTAAGAAAAGTTAATTCAGAGAACAGAATGAAAGCTGTTGCTTCTGTAACATTCGATAACGAATTTGTTATTCATGATATCAAAGTTATCGAAAGTCAAAATGGATTATTTATAGCTATGCCAAGTAGAAAAACTCCAAACGGAGAATTCAAAGATATAGCTCATCCAATTAATGCTGAAACTAGAGAGAAAATTCAAAAAGCTATATTAGAGGCTTATGAAGCTCCAGAAACAGAGGAATCAGCAGAATAATAAATGAAAAGCACTTAAAAATAGTGCTTTTTTTGTGTTATAGAAAACAATATGAAACTTTAAGTTACTTAGGCTTAAAGTGAAAATAAATTTTTTATATTTTATTTTCAAAAGAAAATTGCTTTTCCTATAACACAAAAAACAATGTCACTTCGCTCTAAGAATAAACACAAATTTTACATTAGTAAAATTAGTTACAGTTCAGACCTAACCAACCTTCCAGGGGTGTTATGTTATATTTTTTTAAGATTCTCGGCTACCCTTCGATTCCCATTTAAGAAACTCTAAAGCAAAAACGATAACAATACCCGGAAACAGGACCCTTTATAGTTCTTGCTTAAGTATTTCTAAAATGACTCCGGTCGCATTCGAATTCTTAAAAAAATATAACATAACACCCCTGGAAGGTTGGTTAGGTCTGAACTGTAATTAAAATTTAGCTATTGTTCTTGGATTAGAGAACAAAATACTTGAAAAAATAGAAAAAACAATGTAAAATAATATAGATTATCGTTTGAAAAGAGGAAATAACATGTTTTTAATTGTAGGGTTAGGAAATCCTGAAAATGAGTATGCAAATACAAGACATAATATGGGATTTGATACAATCAATAAATTAGCTAAGCAATATCATATTGACTTGAATAAAAGTCAATTGAAAGGAATATATGGAACAGGAATCATTGAAAATAAAAAGGTGCTTCTATTAAAGCCACAAACATATATGAATTTAAGTGGAGAAAGTATTATTGAAGTGATACAATTTTATAAAATAGATTTAAAAGATGTCATGATTATCTATGATGATATGGACATTGAACCAGGAAAAATAAAAATAAGAAAAAAAGGAGGAGCAGGTTCTCATAATGGAATGAAATCTGTTATTCAAAATCTAACTTCAGAAGAATTTACGAGAATTAGAGTGGGGATTGGAACACCGAAAGATAAATATGATAAAATACAGTATGTGATAGGTCCTATTTCATTAGAACAAGATAAAGAACAATTAAATAAAGGGACAGAAAAAGCAAAAGAAGCAGTTATCGAAATTATAAAAAATGGAGTAGATTCTGCAATGAATAAATTTAATTAAGCAAGAAAGGAAAAGCAAGATGTTAGAATTATTTATAAAAAGGGTGGAAAAGCAAAGACAAATTGTATTAGTTGAAGATGGCAAGATGGTGGAATACTATGAGGAAGAAGAACAAGATAATAAGAATGAAGGGAATATTTATATTGGTGTTGTCAAAGATATTGTTAAGGGAATGCAAGCAGCTTTTGTGGATATAGGAATAGAAAAAAATAGTTTAATCCATTTGAAAGATATTCTAGAAAAAAAAGATGAAAAAAAGACTAATATGAAAATAGAACAAGACATTCATACCATTATTAAACCAAATCAAATATTATTAGTTCAAATCAAAAAAGATAGTAATGAAAAAAAGGGGGCTAGAATTTCAACACATATTAATTTGCCTGGAAAATATATTGTCCTTATGCCCAATACAGATATTATTACGGTTTCACAAAAAATAGAAAATCCAAAAGAACAAGAAAGACTAATCAAATTGGTAAGTGAGCATATTTCAAAGGGAAATGGCGCTGTGATCAGAACATCAGCAGAAGGAAAAGAAAATGAAATTATAGAGGACATAAAACGTATAGAAGCAAAGTGGGAAAACATAGTAAAAGCAAGTCAAAATCACCGTCAAGGAGTACCAAGGCAATTGTATAAAAGTGAGGATATTGTTGAAAAAATGCTAATCGATTTCGCAGGAAAAGGAATTTCACGAGTGATTGTCAATGATAGTTTAGATTATAATGAAATCAACAGAATAAAAAGCGAAAATCAAGAATATAAAAATTTACCAATATTAGTGAAAAGTGAAAATTCTATATTCGAAATTTATCATTTAGAACAGCAAATAGAAAAATTAGGTCATAGGAAAATATGGCTAAAATGTGGAGGATTTATCACAATTGATAAAACAGAAGCATTAACAGCCATAGATGTGAATACTGGGAAATATACTGGAAATAAAACAATGGAAGATACCGTATTTAAAGTTAATGTAGAAGCAACCATAGAAATTGCAAAACAATTAAGACTTAGAGATATAGGAGGTATCATCATTATTGATTATATAGATATGCAAGAAGAAAAAGATAAAAAAGAAATAGAAAATCTACTAAAAGAAGAATTAAAAAAAGATAGAAGCAAAACACAAATAGAAGGATTCACAAACTTAGACTTAATGGAAATGACTAGAAAACATATATGTAGTCATAAAGATTAGATGGTAGTGGCGTGCCAAATCGTTCAATGCTTGATATCATAGAAAAATTTTGATTTTTTTGTAATGGAACGAAAAAGATACACCATTGACAATTATAAAGAAAAATGAATACATCATAATCAATTTAACAAAAAGAAGAAAGGATATACCAAAAAATGAATGTAGGATTTATATCACTAGGTTGTAGTAAAAATTTAATAGATACAGAATGTTTAATAGGGATATTTAAAGACAATCGATTTCAGATTGTTAATGAAGAAGAAAAAGCAGATATTTTAGTGATTAACACTTGTGGGTTTATAGAATCTGCGAAAGAAGAGGCAATTAATACTATATTGGAAATGGCAGAATACAAAAAACAAAGATGTCAATATTTAATTGTTATGGGATGTCTGGTTCAAAGATATTATGAAGAATTAGTAAAAGCTTTACCAGAAGTAGACTTGTTTATAAAAATAGAAGATTATGACAAGTTATGGGACAAAATAGAAGATTTACTAAAAAGAGGTATTGTGGAAAGAGAAAAGAAAAGGACAAGTAACAAAATAACGGAAATACCACAAATGCCAATGTTTACTGAGCAAGAATTTTTGAATAGAATGATTACAACAGGAAAGAATTATGCCTATATCAAAATAGGAGAAGGATGTAGCAATCAGTGTACATATTGTTCGATACCATATATTAGAGGACCTTTTGCTAGTAGAAAAATGGAGGATATTTTAGA
>CAMLUB010000081.1 GCA_946486515.1 uncultured Clostridium sp. | reverse complement strand
TTAGCATATCAATATGATTTAGTATGTAATGGATATGAAATGGCATCAGGAGCTGTTAGAAATCATGATCCAGAAATCATGGTAAAAGCTTTTGAAATTGCAGGATATAGTGAAGAAGATGTCAAAAATAGATTTGGTGCTTTATATAACGCATTCCAATATGGAACACCTCCTCATGCAGGTGCTGCACCTGGAATTGATAGAATGATTATGCTAATTGCAGATTCTCAAAATATAAGAGAAGTGATTGCATTTCCAAAGAATAAAAGAGCAAGAGATTTATTGATGAGAGCACCATCTGTTGTTACAGAACAACAATTAAAAGATGTACACATTAAACTAGATTTAGATAAAAAATAAAATGTAAAATTTTACTATGTTCGCTTGTTTTTTAGAAAAATATGTAGTATAGTATCAACCATAGGAAATAAAAAGAAGCAGATGTAGGTGTAAACAAGGAACAATAAAAATACACCACATTTTGCTCCGCCAAGCAATGTGGTGTATATCTATCATATAGGTAGCACACATTTTCTGTGGCTTTTATTTCCTATATTTATTATACACAGATGGTTTAGATTTGTCAAATATTTTAAGAAACTTAAAAATGTTAATATAATTCATATAATTTGTGGAATGGAGGAATCATCATGGAATATAGATATAGACCAAATGGAGTTTGTTCAAGAGAAATGATTATTGAATTAGATGGTAATATTATCAAAAAATTATCGATTATTGGAGGATGTGCTGGAAATACAGTAGGAGTATCTAGATTAATAGAAGGAATGAATATCAATGAAGCGATTAGAAGATTAAAGGGCATTCCTTGTGGTACAAGAGGAACATCTTGTCCAGATCAATTATCAAAAGCATTAGAAGAAGTAAAAGAAAAATACAAGATAGACTAATGGCAATAAAAATAATATAAATATGTCTTAGGAAAAAAGTAATAAGAATAAAGTAAAAAAGAATGAGGAATTTTAATGAAAGAAAGAGTATTGTTAGGAATGAGTGGCGGCGTAGATAGTTCTGTGTCAGCCATTCTTTTAAAAAAAGCAGGATATGAAGTCATCGGTTGTACAATGAATTTGTTAGATGAACCTAATGAAGAAGCCATAAAAGATGCCAAAAAAGTATGTAAAAAATTAGGTATTGAGCATCATGTGTTTGATTGCAGAAAAGAATTCAGATGTCATGTGATGGATACTTTTATTTCTGAGTATGAAAATGCAAGAACACCAAATCCTTGTGTGGAATGTAACCAATATTTGAAATTTGGTACTTTTTATGACAAAGCAAAAGAGCTAGGATGTCTATATATAGCAACAGGGCATTATGCCAAAAAAGAATATTCAGAAAAATATAAACAATATGTCTTAAGAAAGTCTAACGAAGAGAAAAAAGACCAGACATATTTTTTATACACCATTCCAAGAGAAAAAGTAGAACATATTTTATTTCCATTGCAAGATAATGTAAGTAAAGAGGATACAAGAGCCTTAGCAGAAGAATATGGATTAGAAATTGCGAGTAAAAAAGATAGTCAAGAAATCTGTTTTATTAAAGATGATGATTATCAAAGATTTTTAAAAGAACATATGCAAAAACAACCAAAAAAAGGAAAGATTGTTTTAATAACAGGAGAAATTTTAGGCACCCATAATGGATTAATCAATTATACAATAGGACAAAGAAAAGGTTTAGGAATTTCCTATAAAGAGCCATTGTATGTTGTAAAATTAGATATGAAAAACAATCAAGTAATTGTTGGTACAGAAACAGAATTATATAGTAACCAATTAGAAGCAATGAATGTCAATTGGATTGTAAATGTTGAAAATAGATTAGAAGAAGGATTAGAATGTTTTGCCAAAATTCGATATAGAGCAAAAGAAGCAAAGGCAAAAGTGATAAAAGAAAATGAAACCATAAAAGTGGTATTTCAAGAACCACAAAGAGCCATTACCCAAGGACAATCTGTTGTGTTCTATGATGAAGATGGAATTGTTTTAGGTGGGGGAAAAATTAGATAATAAATGAAAAATTTATATATATAAACTTAAAGAGTAGATGAGGTACTAATTTCATCTACTCTTTATATATGTATATGTATTTTAAATTATTTGTTATTTATAATTTCATCAGCTTGTGCTTGTGTAATATATTCATTTTCAACCATTGTCTTTAAAACATGTGCTTGTCTTTGATTTGCTAAATCTGGATTAACCGTTGGGGCATAAACAGAAGGGGCATTGGGAACACCAGCCAGCATAGAAGCTTCATCTAAATTTAAATCTTTTGGGGCTTTATGATAATATCCCATACTAGCATCATAGATTCCATAATAGCCATCTCCGAAATAAGAGCTATTGACATATAAAGCAAAGATTTCATCTTTTGAAAAATTTTGCTCTAAGTCATAAGCAGCAAATAATTCGCCCAATTTTCTTGTTGCAGTTTCTTCTTGTGTAAAGACTAAATTTTTTGCTACCTGCTGTGTAATGGTACTACCACCTTCTTGTAATTCACCAGTTCTAAGGTTTGTCCAAAGAGCTCTAGCAATTCCAATAAAATCAACAGGACCATGGTCATAATATCTTCTATCTTCAACAGAAATAACGGCATTGATATAATCTTGAGATAACTCACTAAAAGGCGTATAATGTTCATCTTCTGTTACTTCTGCTGTTCTGGTTAACAATGGTTTTTCATCTAAGGCTTTAGAATAGGTAACAAAACCAATAATACCACATACTATACCAACGATTAAAATCAATATAAAAATAATTAATAATAATTTTCTAAAAAGTTTCATAAATTCTCCTTTTTGTATCAGTATATACTATATAAAAAGATTTTTAAAGATAATTCATAAAATTTTAATAAAGAAAATATATTCATAAGAATTAAGTTAAGACATAAAATAATATAAATGTATATAAAAAAGGAGGATGTTATGGAACAAACTATCAATTTTACAAAAATGCATGGATTAGGAAATGATTATATTTACATAGAAACGATAAAAGATAATCAACTAATCAATGAAGAAAAAAATATACAAAAGCTCGTACGTTATCTATCAGATAGACATTTTGGTGTTGGGGGAGATGGCGTTATTTTTATAGAAAAAAGTAAAATGGCAGACTTTAAGATGAGAATGTTTAATAGCGATGGCTCTGAAGCAGAAATGTGTGGGAATGGTATACGTTGTTTTGCAAAATATGTATATGATAAAGGGTTTACAAAAAAAGAAGTGATTGATATTGAAACCTTAGCAGGAATCAAACAAGTAACATTTATAAAAGATAGCCAAAATAGAATCGAAAAGATGAAAGTCAATATGGGAATTCCCAAAATAGAAGAGAAGAAACATATTTTACTTTTAGATGAAAATATAGAGATAAATGTTATTTCTATAGGAAATCCTCATGCCGTTATATTTGTGGATCATGTAGAGCATATAGATATAGAAAAATATGGACCATTTATAGAAAATCATGAGATATTTCCTAACAAAACAAATGTAGAATTTGTACAAATTTTAGATAAAAATTTAATAAAAATGAGAGTATGGGAGAGGGGAACCGGAGAAACGTTAGCTTGTGGAACAGGAGCATGTGCATCTGTGGTGGCAGGCGTTATGAATCATTTAACAAGAAGAAAAGTAAAAACATTATTAACTGGCGGAGAATTAGAAATTGAATGGGAAAAGGAAACAAATGAAATATACATGACAGGAATTGCAACCAAAGTATTTGATGGAAAAATAAAATTGGACATTTAAGAATAAACATTCTTAAATGTCCAATTTCATATTAAGATGTTTTTTTGTTTTCTTCTTGTGAAGCAAGCATTTCATCTATGATTTCGGCAATAACGATACGTTCATTATAAGGATATTTTACACCCATATATTCAATATAAAGATCATTACCAAGACCAGGGATGACTAAAATATCATCTTTATTCATCATATGAATGGCATATCGGATGGCTTCTGTTCTATTTAAAATAACGGTATAGGCACCACCAGATTTTTTTAGACCAACTTCAATATCTGCTAATATTTTTCTAGGATCTTCAGTCCTTACTTGATCAGATGTTAGAACAGTAAAATCAGCTAATGTTCCTGAAATTTCACCCATGATAGGACGTTTTTTAGCATCTCTGTCACCACCAACACCCCAAGTACAGATAACTCTACCTTTTGTATAGGGCTTTACAGTTTTTAAAATGGATTCTAAGCTAGATGGTGTATGAGCATAATCAATCATGATAGTATAGCCTAATTTATTAGGAACTAATTCACTTCTACCAAACACACTAAATGGATTTAAACCATTTTTGATGCTGTCAATAGTAGCTCCAAAATACTTAGCTACAGCAATGGCACCAAGTGCATTGTAAGCCATGTATTTCCCAGGAATAGATACAGTCACATTATCTGTATAGTCATTTGTGATTAAATCAAATGAAACAGAAGCATTGGTATAAGACAAATTTTCTGCCATGATATCTGCCTTGTGATCCATTCCAAAAGTGATGATAGATTTATCTTTAAGTAAATCAACGGCTTTTCTAGTATAATCATTATCTAAATTCAAAACACAAACAGGAGCTAATTTCATAATAGAAAGTTTTGCTTGATAATAATCTTCCATGCTAGGATGCTCATTAGGACTAATATGATCTTCACTTAAATTTGTGAAAAGACAAATATCAAAATCACAGCCAACCACTCTATCCAGTTTCATAGATTGAGAAGAAATTTCTAGAATAGCAATATCAACCCCTTCTTTAACCATCATATCTAAAGATTGTTGTATTTTGTAACTTTCAGGTGTAGTTCTATCTGTAATTTCTAATTGTTCATCATTTATATAAATGGCAATACTTCCAATTAATCCTACTTTATAACCTTGTTTTTGTAAAATAGATTTTATCATAAAAGTAGATGTCGTTTTTCCTTTTGTTCCAGTAACACCAATTAGTTTTAATTTTTTAGAAGGATGGTCATATAAATTACAACTGCATAATCCTAGATTTTTTCTAATAGAATCAACTTTTATGATGGAAATATTTTCGTAACTAACATCATCCATATTGGTATCTTGGTCAATCACAATAGCAACTGCGCCATTTTCAATGGCATTAGGGATAAAAGATAGTCCATTTAATTTGTAGCCATTAATGGCAAAAAAAAGTCCATTTGGTTTTATTAGACGAGAATCAGAAGATATATTGGTAATTTCAACATCTAAATCACCCTTAAAGTCTATCATAGAAATATCTTTAAAAACATCATTTAATTTCATTATTAACACCTCTTAATTTGTTTTATTGTTTATGCTTTTTATATTATAAAACTTTTTTTTATAAAAGTACAGAAAAAACAGAGAAAAAATATAATATGTAGTAACAATTCAGACTTCATCATCATAAGGAAGGTGGAATAGCTTATATTTTTAAGATTCTCGGCTACCCTTCGATTCCCATTTAAGAAATTCTAGAGCAAAAACTATAAC
>CAMLUB010000080.1 GCA_946486515.1 uncultured Clostridium sp. | reverse complement strand
ATAGAATAATCTGCTTCTCTTGTAATAGAACTTCCAATAACATTAGAAATAGCAAGTGTTTTTGCACCTTTTTGTTTTGATAATTTCAATGCAGCAATGGTATCTGCTGTTTCTCCTGATTGAGAAATAAAGATACATAATGTCTTATCATCAATTAATGGATCTCTATATCTAAATTCAGAAGCAATATCTACTTCAGTTGGAATTCTACAAAGTTTTTCCATAATATTTTTTCCTGCTAATCCAGCATGCATAGCTGTACCACAAGCAACAATGTAGATTTTATTTAAACTTGATAAATATTCTTTTGTGAATTTCAATTCATCAAACTCACATTTTGTGTTTTCACTAAATTTTGCACCAACAGTTTCACGAATAGCTGTTGGTTGTTCATGAATTTCTTTTAGCATAAAATCTTCATAACCATTTTTTTCACTGCTAGCAGCATCCCATTCAATACTTTGTGTCTTTTTATCTATTTTATTTAAATCTTTATCATAAAATTCAGCAGAATCTCTTGATAAAAAAACATATTCAAAATCATTTAAAAGATAGAAATTTCTAGTAAATGAAAGAATAGCAGGAATATCTGAAGAAATATAATTTTCATCAATTCCTTTTCCAATAACTAAAGGGCTATCTTTTCTAACAACAATCATATTATTAGGAAAATCTTTACAAATAATTTCTAAAGCAAAACTTCCTTTTAAATCAGAACAAGCATATTTTACTGCTGTTAAAAATTTCATTTTTCCTGTTTCTTTTGTCTCTTTTGTATAATAGTAATGAATTAAATTTGGCACAATTTCTGTATCTGTATCAGAATAAAATGTATATCCATTATCCATTAAAAATTTTCTTAATTCATTATAATTTTCAATAATACCATTATGAACAACACTAAATGATTTTGCATTATCTTGATGAGGATGTGCATTTTCCTTAGATGGTTTTCCATGTGTTGCCCATCTGGTATGTGCAATACCAATCGTACCTTTTAAGTCATCAATTCCTTTTATATGATATAAATTTTTTACTCTTCCTTTATCTTTCATAACAACCAAACCTTCTGGCTCAATTGTTGAAATACCTGCAGAGTCATAACCTCTGTATTCCAATCTTAAAAGTCCATTGATTAAAATTGGACTTGCTTTTTGTTTTCCTATATAACCTACAATTCCACACATAATATAAATCCTCCGTTCATGCAATATATAACATTGCTTAATATTTATTTTGATATATAAAACTATCTCTAACTTGTTAAAGAAAGAGATTGTTGGAATTAAAGGTATGCAAATAAAACCTATATGTATTGACCTTTGTTACAATATTGCTATTGCTCTTTTCATCAATACTTATGACCATAAGTGAAAGCCATCAGAGCATCCGCCGAATCTTTCGATAACTCTGAACCTCGTCAACACCCTCAAAAGAGTGTCCAGGCGCTATATATGAACGAAATATTGCCCTCCTTTCTACAAATTTTCTTGCATACTTTTAATTTACTTTTATTATATTATACTAAAATGGAAAAATAAGCAAGTCCTAAGAAAAAATTTTTATATTTTGAAGTAACAGTTCAGACCTAAATTCTAGAAAGGTTACATTCTGAAACATATAGACATAAAATTTGAAAATGTAAATAAAAGGTGGTATAATATACATGACAACCTAAAGAGGTTGTGCACATTGAAAAATAGGTGCGAGTAAGCACCTCATATAAACTGAGGCATTCTTTAGCCTATTTTTCTTTGTGCAAATATTAATTAGCCTAAAAAAATCAAGGAGGAAAGAAATATGGCTGAAGATGTAAAACAGACTTTGGAAGAAATCATTGGAGAAGGAGGCACGTTAGGACTCGACTCAAGCGAGGACCCAGCAGATTATGCGGAGTTTCTCAGTGGAGAAACATTGGGGATGGAGTCAAGCGAGTGACTTCTAGCTGATAACTTGCTCATTTGCAAAATGTCTCAGCTTGTATGAAGCAAAGGCAAGTTATCCTCATTTGGGTAACTTGCTTTTGTGGTTTATAATATGAAAAGTTATAAAAAGATTGAAAAGATAAGTAAGTTTATATATAATGCAATTATATGAAGAAATATAATTTTAAATTATGAAAGGCAAAAAATATGGATATAGAATTTCAAGAATTTTTAAATAAAGATATAGGGTATGGTAATACTCTAAAAAATAAGAAAATGAAATTATTAAATGAAATAAAAGAAAGCTTCATAAAGGATAAAGAATTTTTTGAACAAGCTACAGAAATAGATTTTAAAAAGTGGAAAAAGAAAATGGATTTAACTGTATTTTCTAAAATTATTGATGAATATATAGAAATGGAGAACAATAACCATACTGTCATGATAGAAGAAGGAAATACGCAAATAGAAAAAATAGTGATAAGCGATTATGGAAATCCATATGTAACATGGATTCTATGCATCCAAGCGATTATCTATCAAAAGCAATTATTACTAGAAACAGGAGAATTTATGCTATCTACCAATAATTTTATTGTGAATATGGTAAATCAAATATTAAAAGAAAATCATCTTCCAAAATTATTGATACATTGTGCAGAAATCGTAGATAAAAAAGCTATTGTGGAAAACGAAATAAAGACTATCATTATTGGTGCTACACAAAACAAAGCAGAGTATCTTGGAAAATATATTTATATACCATATAACAATTATATTATCTATTGCATGGATGAAGAATTAGAAGAATTAAGTAACAGTATTTATGACTATGCTTTTAACAATTTCTTTGAAGCAGAAGTCTTATTTGAAGAAGATATAGAAGAAGCCATCGAGATAATAAATCTTAAAAAAGATTGTATTGCAGTCATATTAACGAAAGATACACAATTACAAAATTTGTTTAGAGAAAAAATAAAGAACAAATTATATATCAATGAAAATCCATTTTCAAAAGAAGAAATCAACATTCCTGTTGATTGTTTGGAAACAAAGAAGGAAAAATAAAAATGAAAAATGGAAGGTTGGGATGATAACAGGAAAAATTTACTTTTTTTCAGTAAATAACACAAAAGGATTGAAAATATAAGCAAATTCATATATAATACAAGTATTCAAAATGAGATTACATAAAAGGGAATAGGTAACCATGAAAGCCTAAATATGAAATAAGGGGAATAAACATGAATGTACTAATTAATGAAACAAGAATTGAAAAAAGATTGGATGAAATGGCAAAACAAATAGACAAAGATTATGAAGGAAAAGAAATTATCTTAATTGGTATTTTAAAAGGTTCAGTTGTATTTATGGTAGAATTAGCAAAAAGACTAAAAACCAAAGTACAATTTGAATTTATAGAAGTATCTAGTTATGAAGGAACAGAAAGTACAGGAAAAGTAAAAATTGTAAAAGACATTAAAAACAGTATCGAAGGAAAAGATGTATTAATTATAGAAGATATTATAGATACAGGGACAACGTTATCATTCTTAAAAGAGTATTTAAAATTAAAAAGACCAAATAGTTTGAAGATTGCAACATTGCTTAGTAAACCATCAAGAAGAACAAAAGAATTGGAAGTAGAATATATAGGATTTGGCATAGAAGATAAATTTGTTGTAGGATATGGTTTGGATTATAACCAAAGTTATAGAAATTTACCATATATTGGATATGTAGAAAGCGAAGATGAATTTTAAAAGGGAGAAGTCTGAAAACTTCTCTTTTTATTGTTTACTATACAAGAACATTGCTTCAATCCAGGAAGTGTACAAAAATTTTACTAACATAAACTTTGGTGCCGAAAAAAGATGCGAAATTTGAAATGTAATAGACAGAAAAATTGACTTTATGTAAAGCTAAGTGCTATAATAGATAATGAGGTGAAAAAATGAGTCATTTAGATGAAGTATCAATTGAAGAAATAGAAAGAAATTGTAGATTACAAATTTTGAGTGAAGATTTAAAGGCAGTAGTAAAACCAGGAAAAGAAGATGAGATGCTTTCAAAATTTGAAGAATTTAAAAAAAATGAAAAACGTAAAATAGAACAGGAACATACAAGTGAGGATGCACAAAGATTTTTTAAAAAAATATATAATACAGATGAAGGGGAACGCTTTATTGTTACACAATTTCTGATAGAAAATGAGAATGATGTTGATAAAGGAAATTTATTATTGATTACTTTAAAAAAATATTTAGAAGCTGAAGAGGCAATAAATGATAGAAAACATCCATTACACAAAGAATACATGAAAAATAAGGAAATCATTGAAAAAGTTTTACAGCAAATAGTTACAATGACAAGAAATCTTTTGAAAGACGAAAATATTTGCATTTCTCGAGTGGTTAAATATCCATGGCAAGAAAACTATTTTGTGGAAATCATTCATAGTAACGAACTAGTTAACAAAAATCCGATTCCAGGTGAAAGAAAAAGAGAAAGAGAATCCAAAAAAGTAATTAACACATTGCCTAATAAAGCATTACTAATTGCAGTATTAATTGGAAATGAAAGTGTGACAGATAAAGATATATATATAGTTCCAAATTTAGGAAGAGATATTCTTAATGTTACAATAGAAAATGCCAGAATGGAAGGAATTATATCACAAGATATTATAAAAAAATTTACAAGTGATAAAAATACATATTCAACAAATTATATAACAGATATGATTCAACCAGTTGTAAGAAAATCTTTTAAAAATATTGAAAAATATATTGATATGGATAAAATGTGCTTAACAGCATGTTTGGAAATGATTCAAGCTTCAGAAAACGGAGAATTTGTTTTTACAGATGGAGAATGGGAGACGAATACTGAAAAGCATGAAAAAAATACTTATTTAGGGGCAGAAAAGTATTTAGCAGATTACTATGCAGTAATAAAAGATAAAGATGTAGAAGTGTTTTTTAGAGGAGAAAAATATACATCAGAAGATGTCAAAAGAGTTATGATAAATTACATAGATGGAAGGTATATGTCACGTCCACTTATAACAAATATGATTCAATTAATTATGTATGGGGATAAGCAGATATCTGATATTACAGAAAAACAATTAAAGCGTATTAGAGAAGTTTTAGTTGAAGGTAATGGAAATATGATTTTAGAAGACTTAAAAAGAATGATAGAAGTAGGATTATTAGACGAGACAACCATTTTGCAATTATATGAAAATAGAAAATTAAGTTTAGAAAATATTCATGAAGTAAAAGAAATGTTGCATTTAGAAGATAAAATAACACCTGAATTTATCTTACAACAGCTTGATAAATTAATGACAGTTGACGAAAAAGATGAGCAATATGAAAAAGAAACAATCAAAAGATATATGGATTTATATAAAGAATTGTATTTAGATGGAAAAACAGAAGAAGAGCTAGAAACAGCAGGAAAAGCATTAATAGAAGCATTAGAAGATAATCAAGAAAATGAAGAAAAAACAGAAGAGCAAAAACAAGAAGGATTATTAAGATATAAATTATTATCTGAAAAAACGTATGCAGTTTTAGCTTCTAAAGGAGTTGTAAAACCAGAAAATCTTATGCATATGTATCAAAAAGATGTTGTTCATTTGGAAA
>CAMLUB010000079.1 GCA_946486515.1 uncultured Clostridium sp. | reverse complement strand
GATGGCAAAAAATATCTGAAGGCGCTGCAAAACAGTCTGGAAGAGATAGAATTCCAACAATCCATCCAGTAATCAATGTTCATACATTATGTGAAAACATAAAAGAATATGATTTAGTATTGGTAGCTTATGAAAATGAGAAAGTAAATACATTAAAACAAGAATTAAAAAAAGTAAAACATGATTCAAATAAAGAAATGAAAATTGCTATTGTCATAGGTCCAGAAGGTGGAATCGATAAAGAAGAAATTATGAAATTGGAAGAACATCAAGCCAAAATCATCACATTAGGAAATAGGATATTACGAACTGAAACAGTTGCTTTAAATATATTGAGTATAATTATGTATGAATTAGAAATGAATTAAAAAATAATTGCAATTTGGTCGTTTCTAAATTATATTTAAAACTTGAATTTTTTTAATCAAATATTGTAAATAGAAAGAGAGGAAAGGATGAAAAAAGAAAAGACAAAAGTGAAAAATAGGAATGAGATTGAAGCAGAGAAAGATAATAAAGAAAAAAAAATAATATACAAAGAAGATGAAGAAAAAATACAAGTAATTGTCGAAAAAGAAATAGCAAAGAAAAAAGTTCCTAAACAAATATCACAAGCAATATTAAAAAAGATATGCAAAAATTTAATATTAGCAATTGTGATTATGATATATTTTATTTCTTGTAATATCGTATATACACAAGTAGAGTGGAAGCAAATGGAAACAATAACAAAAACAATTTCTGGTATCTTTTTATTAGTAAGTATTATTCTTTTTGAATTTGCATATAAAAGAGATAGTGAGACATTAACTATGACAGCAATAGAATTGTTAGTATTAGCTATCCATGCATTATTTATCGATCATGTTGTTACAATCTATCAGATTGATTTTAGAAATTATTTAATAACGTCATCATGTATATTTGTGATATATTATGCATTAAAATCAACTGTTATTTATACAAGAGCTAGAATAAAATACTTGAAAAGTCTTAGTGATATATCAGAAATAGTAAAAGATGAACCAGTTATAAAAGAAGCAAAAAAAAGAAACAAAGAACCAATTGTAGAAATAAAAGAACCAAAAATGGTAGAAAAAGAAGAGAAAAAGCAAAAGAACAAAAGTAGAGATAAGAATGCAAAAAAAGAAAATCAAGAAGAAATCCAAGACGAAAAAAAAAGAAGAGCTAAAGGAAAAAAAATAACAACAATTCAGAAAACATAATTTGAGAAAGGAAATGTAGTAAAAGATGATTAAAAGTATGACTGGTTATGGAAAATCCAATATGTCAAAAAATTCAAGAGAATATCAAGTAGAAATAAAAAGTGTGAATCATAGATATTTAGATGTTTCCGTAAAAATGCCTAGGAGTTTAAGTTATCTAGAAGAAGAAATCAAAAAGGCTGTTTCAGCAAAGTTAACCAGAGGAAAGGTAGATGTATTTATTACATTTAATAATAATTCTTTAGAAGGTAGAGATATTAAAATTAATACAGAAATTGCCAGAATGTATATAAAAGAATTAAGAGATTTGGCAGAATCAGAAGGGATTGCAGCAGATATTCCTGTAACAGAAATTTCTAAATTACCAGATGTATTAACCATTCAAAACAATCAAGATGATGAAACAATAAAAAATGAATTGCTTGAAGTAAGTAGCAAAGCAATTGATAATCTAGTCGATATGAGAAAAGTGGAAGGAGAAAAAATTGCACAGGATTTATTGGTAAGAATACAGGATATAGAAGAGAAAGTAAAAAAAATATCTTCACTTTCCACTGGACTTATTGACGAATATGTAGTAAAATTAAGTACGAGGATAAAAGATTTGTTACAAGACCAAGAAATAGATGAAGCAAGATTAGCGCAAGAAGTCGTTATCTATGCAGACAAATGCTCTATAGAAGAAGAAGTAACAAGATTACATAGCCATATTTATCAATTTAGAGAATTATCAAATAGTAATGAGGCTATAGGTAAAAAATTAGATTTCATGATTCAAGAAATGAATCGAGAAACCAATACCATTGGTTCAAAAGCAAATAATTTAGAAATTACAAATGAAGTCATTAACATGAAAACACAATTAGAAAACATAAGAGAGCAAGTACAAAATATAGAATAAGAAGGGAATGATTTTATGCAATTAGTAAATATTGGATTTGGAAATATTGTATCAGCAGAGAGAATTGTAGCAATTGTTAGTCCAGAATCAGCACCAATTAAAAGATTAATACAAGAAGCAAAAGATAATAAAACAGCAGTAGATGCAACATATGGAAGAAGAACAAGAGCTGTATTAATTATGGACTCAGGACATGTTATTTTATCAGCTGTACAACCAGAGACAGTTGGAGGAAGAATTGATAAAGACATTTCACAAGAAGAAAACTAAGTGATGATTTTGGGGACGGAGCAAAAAATCATCATCTGAATGTTAATGATAAAATTAAAATAATCAAGATTTAAAAATGATGATTTTTTTCTACGTCCCCAAAATCATCAGAAAAGAAAGGAAATGATAAACAATGATCGTAAAACCTAGTGTTTCAGAATTACTTACAAAAGCAAATAATCGATATGAATTAGTAATTGCAACAGCTAGAAGAGCAAGACAAATTGCTTCTGGTGCAACACCATTAGTAGAAACAAAAGAAGAATCACCAGTAACCATAGCTGCTATTGAAATTGCAGAAGGGAAGGTTGCCATAGAATGTTAGTCATATTATCCGGAGTAGCAGGCGCAGGAAAAGATACGATAAAAAAAGAACTAATTAAACGAATGGAAAATGTAGAATCACTTCCATCATATACTTCAAGACCAATGCGTGAAGGAGATGTAGAAGGAGGAACTTACCATTTTGTCTCAAAGGAAGAATTTGAGAAAATGATAGAAAATGAAGAGTTTTATGAATATGATATTCATCATAATCAATATTATGGAACGTCTAGAAAATTATTGAATGATAAAATAAAAAGTGGAAAAATTATTGTTAAAGATATTGATGTAAATGGTACAGAACACTTAAAAGATTTATTAGGAAATGACACAAAAGTGGTTACTATATTTTTACGTGTTCCCAAAGAGGAGTTAAAACATCGTTTGGAAAATAGAATAGACAAGCCAAGTCCGCAAGAAATTATATTACGTTTAAATCGTTTTGATTATGAAGAATCTAGAATTCATTTATATGATTATGTATTAAAAAATAATGATTTAGAAAAAACGGTACAAATTATTATGACCATTATAGAAAATGAAGTAAGATTGGAAAAAGAACAAAATTAATATTTGACAATCCTATTTTATAAATATACAAAAATAAGCATGAATAGAAATATTTGTGTTTATTTTTTTGATGATGATTTTGGGGACGGAGCAAAAAATCATCACTTGTGATTAATAATAAAAAAAATTTAATAGATAAATGTAAATTTAAAAGTGATGATTTTTTGCTCCGTCCCCAAAATCATCACCAAACTCTTGTTTTTACAAAAAAAGTATAGTATAATGTGACTGAAAATATAAACATTAGAAATAAATATAAATATCAGATTATGGAGGAATTTTCATGAATGACAAAATTATCATAAAGGGTGCAAAAGAACATAATTTAAAAAATATAAATTTAGAAATACCAAGAGATAAATTGGTAGTTATTACAGGGCTATCTGGTTCTGGAAAATCTAGTTTAGCATTTGATACTTTATATGCAGAAGGACAAAGAAGATATGTAGAAAGTTTGTCATCTTATGCTAGACAATTCTTAGGATTAATGGAAAAACCAGATGTAGAAAGTATAGAAGGATTATCACCAGCGATTTCCATCGATCAAAAAACAACTTCAAAAAATCCTCGTTCCACAGTAGGAACTGTTACAGAAATCTATGACTATATCCGTTTGTTATATGCCAGAATTGGTGTACCATATTGTCCAAATTGTGGAAAGAAAATAGAAAAACAAACCATTGATCAAATTGTAGATAATATCATGGCGTTAGAAGAGGGGACTAGAATTCAAGTATTGGCACCAGTGGTTAGAGGAAGAAAAGGTGAATATACAAAACAATTAGAGGAATTCCAAAAAGAAGGATTTGTCAGAGTTCGAATTGATGGAGAGATGTATGAGCTTTCTGATGACATTACATTAGATAGAAAGAAAAAACACAATATTGAATTAGTAGTAGATAGATTGGTGATTAAACCAGAAATCTTAAGTAGATTAACAGAATCAGTAGAAATTGCTTTAAAACATGCAAATCACTTGGTGTTAATTGATGCAGTTGGAAAAGGAGAAAAATTATACAGTTGTAATTATGCATGTCCTGATTGTGGTTTTAGTTTTCCAGAATTAACACCTAGAATGTTTTCATTTAATAATCCAATGGGAGCTTGTCCAACTTGTACAGGTATTGGATATCTAATGAAAATGGATGAAGACTTAATTATTCCAGATAAGAACAAAACTTTATATGATGGTGTAAAAGCTTTTGGATCAAGTACCATGAAAAAAGGAGACACCATGGCAAAAATGTATTTTGAAAGTATCGGAAAACATTATGGAATTGATATCAGAGGAAAGAAAATCAAAGAATTGCCTAGAAGTTTTATGGAAAAAATCTTGTATGGTACAGGTGATGAAGAAATTGATTTTGAATATGCTTCACCAGCAGGAGTAAGAAGATTTACAGCACCATTTGAAGGGGTACTTCCAACATTAGATAGACGTCATAATGAAACAAAATCACAAGGAATGCGTGATTTTTATGAAATGTATATGACAAATTCTCCATGTTATGCATGTCATGGAGCCAGATTAAGACCTGAAATTTTGTCTATCAAAGTGGGGGATAAAAATATCAATGAATTAACTGCTATGTCCATTAACCAAATCAAAGACTATTTAGATAATTTACAATTAAATAAAACAGAAGCCATGATTTCAGATTTAATTTTAAAAGAAATCCATCAAAGATTACAATTTTTAATGGATGTGGGACTAGAATATTTAACACTATCTAGAAGTGCAGGAACTTTGTCAGGAGGAGAAGCACAAAGAATTCGTTTGGCAACACAAATTGGATCTGGTCTAACAGGTGTATTATATATCTTAGATGAACCAAGTATCGGATTACATCAAAGAGATAATGATCGATTATTAGCAACATTAAAAAAATTAAGAGATTTGGGAAATACTCTATTGGTTGTAGAACATGATGAAGATACCATGTATGCAGCAGATCAAGTCATTGACATAGGACCAGGAGCAGGAACACATGGTGGACAAGTGATGGCTCAGCGGAACGGCTGAAGAAATTAAGCAAGTAGAAAATTCGATTACAGGAAAATATTTAAGTGGAAGATTAAAAATTCCAGTACCACAAAAAAGAAGAAAACATACAAAATCAAAAGTCATTGAAGTACAAGGTGCCACAGAAAATAACCTAAAAAATATTAGTGTGAAATTCCCATTAGGCGTATTTACTTGTGTGACAGGAGTATCTGGTTCAGGAAAGTCTACATTAGTAAATGAAGTGTTATATAAAACCATTGCTAAAGAATTAAATGGTTCTAATGA
>CAMLUB010000078.1 GCA_946486515.1 uncultured Clostridium sp. | reverse complement strand
TATTTATTCATATTTTCTAAATAATTTGCATATCCCATTTCTTGAAGTTTTTCATCTTTTTTAGAAACAGCATCTTTTAAAGAATTTTTATAAGCTGCTAATTTTTCTTTTATGCTTTCATTTCCAACAGCTAAAATAGAAGTTGCTAAGATTCCAGCATTTTTAGCACCATTAATGGCAACTGTTGCAACTGGAATTCCTGAAGGCATTTGGACAATGGAATATAAAGAATCAACGCCTCCTAATGTTTTTGTATGAATTGGAATACCAATGACTGGAACAGTAGGTAACATGGCAGCAAATACACCAGGTAAATGTGCAGCACCTCCAGCACCAGCGATAACAACTTTTACACCATTTTCTTTTAAGCTATTTGCATATTCCATAGCTTTTTCAGGTGTTCTGTGAACAGAAAGAATTTTCATTTCATAAGAAATTCCCATATCTTCCAAAAATTTAGCTGCATCTTTCATAATAGATAAATCAGAATCACTTCCCATAATAATGGCAACATCAAAATTTTTCATTTTTTCCTCCTTTAAATTTTATTTATTTTATTGTATATATTAAGATGTTCTTCGACTACCAAGTTGACCAATGACATCTCTAGAAGCTTTATTGGCAGTAGAAAATATCTTATTAATAAAATCTGAATTGATAGTATCTGTATAGGCATACCCTTGAATAACTGAAGCAAAGAAAGCATCACCAGCGCCTGAAGAATCGATTACTTTTGCAATCACTTCTGGTTCTTTATCAATTGTTTTTAATTCATTGTTTTCTTTAAAGATAAAGGTAGCACCTTTTTTTCCTTTAGTAACAACTAACAAATCTAAATCAAGTAAATTAAAAAATTCAAATTCATTTTGAATTTGTAAACGTTCAAATAATAAAGGTTTCACGGTTTCATTTAATTGAATTAAATTTGCAGTTTTAAAAAACATGGTTAAATATTGTTTTGTAAAATGTTCAATGAAACGAACATGTCCAATATCTAAGCAAACTTTTTTCTTTGGAAGATTTGAAATAAAATCAAAATTAATGGTTTCAAATTTATCTAACAAAACATAAATATCATGTTCCAATATATTTTTTGATAATTCTATTGGAAGATTGTCTCTAAAAAATAAAGTACGTTTGTTAGTAATGGGTGAATACCAACTGTGAATAATGCTATTATCACCTAATTCACTTTGATTTGGAATAATAATATTCATGATAGAAGTTGAGATATCATCACGGCGAACAAGGTCAGTATTTACATTACCTGATTTTAAAGAAGAAAGGGCAATATCACCTTCTTTGTCTTTACCACAAGTACCAACAGCGTAACAGGTTTCACCTAGATAAGATAAGTTATATAATGTATTCCAGTTACTACCACCACCATCTTGTTTGATTAGTTCTAAATCTCCATTATAGATATTATCTAAGATAATATCTCCATGAGATATAAATACTTTAGACATAATCCATTCCTCCCATGGAAAATTATATTATAAAAAAGCAAAATATACAAGTATTTCTGGGATAAAACAAGAAAATATTCTAAAAATTTACATAATTTTGCAAAAAATATGTAAAAAAGCCATATATGTACAAATTTCAAGATTTGTGTTATAATCTTAATAGTTGTGAATTTAAAAATAGGAAAAGGGAGAAATTTATGAAAATTAAAAATAAGATAAAAGAATTCCAAGGAAAAGCAATTGATAAAACAAAAAGATTTAAAAGACAAATTGAATTAAAAAGATTAGAAAAATATGCAAATGAAATAGATATGGTATTAACCTTATATAACAAGAAAAGTTGCGACGAAACCATGATGATAAAAGGACTTAGAAAATCATCGGGAGAAACGACGGTTAGAAAAACACACCAAGAGGATGTAGAAAAAATCACAAAGGAGATTGCTAAGAAATTAGGGCTAAATGAACAACTTGTAGGAATTATGGCAAAACACCATGATGTTGGTCATACTTTTTTAGGACATAGTGGAGAATGGTGGATATCTAATATCCAAGATGATGATGGATTAGGAATGGTATGTCATAATGCAGTAGGAACTAGAGAACTAGTTTTTACAGAACATATATATGACCAAATTATGCAAAAGATAAAAGTACATAATCCAGAAGTTGGTCCGAAAGAATCAGATAAAATAAAAGAATCTTTATGGCTTATCATGGATGGTATCAATACACATAATGGGGAAACACCAGAAAAAGAATATATACCAGATATCAGAAAGACAGAAAGAGAATTTGAAACAGAAATTTTAAAATGTTATGGTATAAGAGGATATGACAGAACTATCAAACCAGCAACAGCAGAAGCATGTTTAATGAGATTAGCAGACCAAATTTCATATATACCACTAGATATGGTAGATGGATTAAGAGAAGGATTAGTAAGAGATAAAGATGGAAATATTGTAGATACATTAGATGAGGACTATATTCGTGTATTAACGGCTTTAGGAATTGATAAAGTAGAAATAGATATAGCCAATAAAGAAAAATCCTATTCCAAAATAGCAGAAAGATTAAAAGAAATTTTTGTAAATGATGTTATAGCGAATAGTACAAAAGGAAAAATTACCATGTCTCCAAAAATAATGACTTTAATGAATGAATTAAGAAATTTGAATAATCAAAAAGCAGTAGACAATGTTATATTAAAAGAAGACCAAGAGACCTATCCATCAGCAATTCGTATATTAAGAGATAAATATGCAAAAATCTTTTTAGAAGAAAATTTGGATGAAAAAATTAAACAAAGAAGTGAAGAAAATAGTCAACATCAAGGAAAAAGAGAATGTAATAAACTTTTAGAAGAAACTTTAAAGCTTTCACAAGAAGAAATGAAAACAGAGGACGAGGAAAAAGTAGAAACACCATCAGAATATAGTGAAAATGATAAAAAATTTATCAGATATATATTAAAGTCAGATGCCAGAGATTTACAATTCACAAAGAGAAGTGCCCAAATAGCTTTAAAGGAATCTATTGGAGAAGAATTAGATATTGCTAGAAACCATGTATTAAAACAAAAACTATATCTAGATAAAGAAGAACTAGGATTAGATTATACAAAGAAAAATGCAAGAATAAAAACTTATATATCTCGTTATATGAGAAAATTAAATAAAGGAGAAATGGTCGAATATGATGCAAAAACTAGAAAGGCAGAAATAGAAACCATATACAAAGGCGTACTTTCAGGAAAATTACCTAAATATTATGAAGATATGGAAACAAGAGTTGCCAAATTAATGGCTGGCAAATATATTGCTTCATTAAATGATTCTGAGTTTTTAGAATTACTAAAAACAGAAGGATTGATTTCACAAGAGCAATCAGAATCTTTAACAAGGAAATATAGAGATATAGAAGATTTACAAGATGAAGTATACATACAAAGCAATTGGAAAAATATAGCAAAAGCACAACAAGACCATACCCAAATACAAGGAGAAATAAAATGAAACAGTTTATGAAAATGGAGGAATAGAGATGGAAAGAAAAGATGCAATACAATTATTAAAAAAATATAATAAGGAGGAATTCCATTTAAGACATGCATTAACAGTAGAAAGTGTCATGAGATATTTTGCTAAAGAAAATGGATATGATGAAGACTTTTGGGAAATTGCAGGATTATTACATGATGTTGACTTTGAACAATATCCAGAAGAACATTGTAAAAAAGCACCAGAGTTATTAAAAGAGATCAATGCAAGTGAGGAATTGGTACATGCGATTTGTAGTCATGGATATGGTATTTGTTCAGATGTAAAACCAGAACATGAAATGGAAAAAATCTTGTTTGCAACAGATGAATTGACAGGAATTATCTGGGCTGCTGCAAAGATGAGACCATCTAAAAGTACAAAAGATATGGAACTTTCAAGCTTGAAAAAGAAATTTAAAGATAAAAAATTTGCAGCTGGTTGTTCAAGAGATATTATTAGAACAGGTGCAGAACAATTAGGCTGGGAGTTAGACACATTATTAGATAAAACATTACAAGCAATGAAAGCATCTGAAGATGAAATAGAAGAAAAAGTAAAGACAGAAATAGCATAGGAAGTTTACTATATAGTTATCTTAAAAGAATAAGATTAGCAATTTAAGAAAGAAATATAGATAAAGATGAAAATTGTAAAGTAAAATGTGTAATCAACTTGTGAGGAGTTAAAATGGAAATACCAGTAAAAAAGAATCAAGAATATATTGTAGATATTATAGATAACGGATTTGAAGGAGAAGGTATCGCCAAGATTGATAATTTTACTATATTTATTCCCAATAGTATCAAGGGAGAAAAGGTAAAAGTATTAATTGTGAAGGTGTTATCTTCTCATGCTTTTGGGAAAGTAATAGAAATCTTAAAAAAAGCAGAAAGTCGAACAGAAAGTGATTGTCATACATATAAAAGATGTGGAGGTTGTCATCTAAGACATATTCAATATGCTGAAACATTAAATATGAAAAGAAATGCTGTTCAAAGTTTGGTTAACAAAACACTAGAAACCAAGATTGAAGTAGAAGAAACATTAGGAATGGAACATCCATATCATTATAGAAATAAAGCACAATATCCAGTAGGCATAGACAAAGAAGGAAAGCCAGTGATTGGTGTTTTTGCCAATCGAACACATGAGATTATTCCAATAGAAAATTGTCTTATTCAAGATGAAAAAACAGAAGAAATTGCAAAATATATTGTAAATTATATTACAGAAAATCATATTTCTATATATAACGAAAAAACCAGAAAAGGATTGATAAGACATATTGTTACAAAAATAGGAAAAAGAACTGGCGAAATTATGATTATTCTTGTGATTAATGGAAAAGAATTTCCATATGAGAAAAAATTTGCAGAAACACTAATAAGTAAGTTTCCTAATATTAAAACAATTGTCAAAAATATAAATGAGAAAAATACAAATGTCATATTGGGAGAGAAAAATATAACGATATATGGAGAAGGATATATAACAGACAGATTAGGAGAATTAACATTTAAAATTTCACCATTGTCTTTTTACCAAGTAAATCCAGTACAAGCAGAAAAGTTATATATGATAGGTGTTCAATCTGCTAATATCACAAAAGAAGATACTGTCTTTGACTTATATTGTGGAATTGGAACCATTTCTTTATTTATGGCAAAATATGCGAAAAAAGTATATGGGATTGAAATTGTAAAACAAGCGGTAGAAGATGCCATAGAGAATGCAAAAATAAATGATATCCATAATACAGAATTTATTGCAGGAGATGTAGAAGAGGTATTAGATGATTTAATCAATAACAAGAAAATTATTCCAGATATCATTATGGTAGATCCTCCAAGAAGAGGTCTTGATAAAACAAGTATTCAAAATATATTAAAGATAAAACCGAAAAAACTTGTCTATATTAGTTGTAATCCAGCAACTTTAGTAAGAGACCTAAAAGAGCTAGAGGAAAGCTATGATATAAAAAGTATAAAACCAGTGGATATGTTTCCGTTTACAAGCCATGTGGAGTGTTGCTCGGTACTATCTCTCAAAAATTCGATACAATAGTTGAATT
>CAMLUB010000077.1 GCA_946486515.1 uncultured Clostridium sp. | reverse complement strand
GCAAATGACTTAAATCCTTGTAATTCTAATCTTTTTAAATACATGTATATCTCCTTGAGGTTGCCAAAGGGGACGGGCTATTTTGGCAACTTTTGTATATTTATTTTTATAAGATATAAGATGAATTTTAAAAAGTTGCCAAAATAGCCCGTCCCCTTTGGCAACCTCATTCAACATTTTACATATTTTTATCAATATCTGGTAATAATTGTTTTTTTCTTGAAACAACTCCTGGTAAAAATGCTCTATTGTTTTCTAATTTGACATCAAATGCTTTTTCTACTGCATCTGTTCTTTTTCCTAAAGCAATGATTTCTGAATTGCTATTTAAGATATCTGTAATCGCAAATACAAATAATTGTAATTCTTTTTTCTCTATTTCACTATTGATGGCACTTTCTATATCTTTTTGTCTTTTTAAAACATCTTCGATACTAACTGTATTGACTTGTGCAATCACAAATTTATTTCCATCTTTATCTAAATTTTTAGCATCTAAGTTTACCAATTCTGCCTCTGAGAAATCTCCTAAATCTGTTCCTGCTTTTAACATATTTAATCCATATTCTTGAAGATTAATTCCTGCTATTTTTTCTAATTCTTCTAATGCTTTTTTATCATGTTCTGTGGTTGTTGGTGATTTTAATAGTAATGTATCTGATATAATCGCACTTGCCATTAAAATCGCTTCTTCTTGATTGATTTCATGTCCTAATCTTTTATATTCTTCAAATAAAATGGTACACGTACATCCATATGGTTTTGCTGTGTAATATAAAGGTTCTGAGGTTTCAAAGTTTGCAATTCTGTGATGATCTATTACTGATAAAATTTTTGCTTTTTCAATTCCTTCTACACTTTGATTAAATTCATTATGATCTACTAAACATACCTCTTGTCCTTCTTCTACTTTATCTATCATTTCTGGTGCTTCTATTTTTAGATAGTCTAATACATATTGTGTTTCTTTATTTACTTTTCCTAATCTTTTGGCTACTGTACAATCCCATCCATTTTTTCTATCCAATCTTTCACTTACTAAACTTGCACAGATTGAATCAGTATCTGGATTTTTGTGTCCAAATATAAATACTTCGTTTTCCATATTCATTTCTCCTTTTCTATATCTTTTATTATCTTACTTATTATATTTTCATTTGCGAAATTTGTCAATTAAACGTACAATAAAATAGCTAAAAAAGGATAACAATTCAGACCTCATCATCGTAAGAAAGGTGAAATAGCTTATATTTTTAAGAATTCGAATGCGACTGGAGTAATTTTAGAAATTCTTAAGCAAAAACTATAAAGGGTCCTGTTTTCGGGTATTGTTGTAGTTTTTGCTATAGAATTTCTTAAATGGGAATCGAAGGGTAGCCGAGAATCTTAAAAATATAAGCTATTTCACCTTTCTTACGATGATGAGGTCTGAATTGTTACCAAAAACAAAAAGAAAAGGCAAACTTTTTTATAAGATTTACCTTTTTCTTATATTCATATAAAAATTTATTCTTCTTTATTTGTATCTATGTTTTTTAAAATATATTCCAACTCTTCTTTACTAAATTGATATTTCTTATTACAGAAGTGACAAACTAATTCCGCTTTTCCTTCTTTCTCAATGATATCTTCCAATTCTTCTTTACCTATTGTCATTAATGCATTTTGCATATGTTCTTTTGAGCAATCACATTTAAATTCTGGAACAATGCTATCTTCTATGATCTCTACATTCTCATCTCCTGTTATCCTTTTTGCAATTTCTTCTAATGTTAAGTTTTGATCTAACATTTTTGACATAGCTCCTGCCTTAAAGATTGATTGCTCAACTGTTGATATATCTTCTTCTGTGGCATCTGGCATGGGATTAATTAAATATCCACCACTTGCTCTTACACCATTTTTATCCACTAACACGCCTAATGCTACTGCTGAATTTCTTTGTTCTGAATTCACAAAGTAATTTGCAAAATCTTCTGCAATTTCACTTGATACTAATGGAGATATTCCAATATATGGATCTTTTAATCCAATATCTTTTACTACATTAATATATCCCTCATATCCCACTGCTCCACTAACATCTAATTTTCCATCTTCATTTAATGGTAATTCTACAACTGGATTTGCTGCATATCCTTTTACAATTGGTTTATTGTTTGCTGTTGCAATCATAACACCAATTGGTCCATTTCCTTTTAATTGAACCGTTAATTTATCTTTACTGCCTTTCATTTCTGTTGCCATAATAGATGTTATAGTTAATAATCTTCCAAACGCTGCCGCTACAACTGGACTCATATCATGTATTTTTCTTGCTTCTTCTACCATTTCTGTGGTATTGGCACATATAACCGAAACTCTTCCATTATGTGCTAAAAATTTGATAATTTTATCTTTCATGCTATTCTCCTTTTTTATTTTATATTGAAATAGTAAGTTGAATGGTCTGTTTTACCTATTTTCATTTTCTACTTCATTCTATTAATTTATAATTCCTTTTAGGTAAAATTGGTGACAATTTATGTTCTTTCATGGCTTCTAAAATACAATCTAATCTCATTGGTATACTAGCTGTTTCATTTTTTATAAAACTTAATATGTATTTCTTATATTCTTCTGGTGCCATTTCATATAACTCCATCATATGTGCTAACATTTTATACATATCTATACATCTTTTAATATTAGGACTAGACATAATACTTCCTGGTCTATTTCTGTAATAATTAAAAATTGGGAATTCTCCATAAGTTAATTCCTGTGCTAATAATGTTGCTTTCATTGAATATACCATATCCTCATAATACATATTTTCTATGAATGTAATATGATTCTCTTTTAAAAATTCTGTTCTCCAGCATTTGCTTGGTACTCCAAAAAATATATCACAGCTAAGTCTAGCCTCTTTAGTAGAATTTTCTGCATTTGATAAATATGTTGCATTACTTCCACCTATATACTTTACTCCAAAAAAAGCAATATCAACCTTTTTCTTTTTCTGTAGCACTTCATTAATTCTTGTCAATGTATGCTTATCATACATTGTATCATCTCCATCTAAGTATAATATATAGTCTCCTCTTGCTTTTTTTACTGCATGATTTCTAGATGCACCTAATCCTTTATTTTGTTTATTATCTATTATAATGATATTATGACTTTTAAATGTTTCTATCTTTTCCTTTGTTTTATCTGTTGATCCATCATTTACAACTATTAATTCGAAGTTTTTATAATCTTGATTGATAACACTATTGATTGCTCTTTGAATATAGTCTTCTATATTGTAAGCTGATATAATAATAGAAAAATAATGATTTTCTTTCATAATTTCCTCCACAAAATAAATATTGTATTTACTATATCATATTTTATAAAATTATTCAATATTTTTAATTTTAGGTCTGAACTGTAACATTTAACAAGATAAGCAAATAACAAAAAAATATTCAATTTTGAATATTAAAATTCCATAATTGAATATTTTACTGATGTATTTCAAACATATCTTTTCCTTCTCCACAAACTGGGCAAACCCAATCATCTGGTAAATCTTCAAAAGGTGTTCCTGGTGGGATTCCTGCTTTTTCATTTCCAAATTTAGGATTATAAATATATTTACATTCTATACATTCATATCTTTCATTATCAGTTTTTTCTGTTTTAAAGTTTCTATATCCTAAACTAATTGCTACAATTACCATAAGTAAGAATGATAATGCTTTCCATATTCCACTTTCTAACATAATTACCGCAAATATTCCAAATGTGGCACTAATGCCATATAATATTAAAACAGCTTGTTTTTGGCTAAATCCTTTTGCCACAATTCTATGATGTAAATGTCCTTTATCTGCTTTAAATATAGCTTTAATAGATTTCCCTTTTATTAATCTTCTAATAATTGCCCAAAATGTATCAAATAATGGTAGTCCCAAAACAATTAATGGTAATACAATAACAGCTGCTGTATAGGTTTTTGCTACTCCTAAAATAGAAATAATCGATAATGAAAATCCTAAGAAGTTTGAACCTGTATCCCCTATAAATGTTTTTGCTGGTGCAAAATTAAATGGTAAAAATCCAACCAATGCACCTGCAAGTGCTGTTATAAGTAATATAGCTACCATTGGTGAATCATTTAATACAAATATGATTAATAATGAAATGGCTGATATAACAGATATTCCTGAAGACAAACCATCTAGTCCATCTATCAAATTAATGGCATTTGTTACTCCTACAATCCAAATAATCGTTATAATAATAGAAAACATTTCTTGCATTTCTATTGTGTTTAAAAATGGTAATGTAATATCTTCTATTCTGACACCAAATCCAACAGTTACAATAGCAGCTAATACTTGTCCTATTAACTTTGTTATTGGTTTTATTGTCCTTATATCATCCACAATACATACAGCCGAAATAATCAATATTCCCAAAAGCATTCCAAGTAGTTTTTCACCATATCGTTCTATTCCGAAATAGATTAATTGAATTTTCTATACTCATGACAATTAACAAATAAATAACAGAAACTAAGAAACCTAATATGACTGCTGGTCCACCAAATTTGGGCATTGCCTTTTTATGCATTCTTCTTTGATCTTTCGGAACATCCACAGCCCCTACTTTATGCGCAATTTTAATCGTATAGGGTGTTGCCATAAATGTTACGATAAATGCAAGTAGAAATGCAATTGCAATATCTCCCCACATATCCATTCCTCCATACTACTTCATATTTTCATTTTCAATTTCTTCAATAATTTTGATTCTTTCCACATGTCTTCCACCTTCAAACTCAGTTGCAAGCCACATTCTTAATATACAAATTGCCTCATTCACAGTTATATAATCTGCACCTAAAGTTAATACATTGCTGTCATTATGCATTCTTGAAAATTTTGCTGTTTCTTCATTATAACATGGTGTACTTCTAATTCCTTTAAATTTATTAGCAACAATGCTCATTCCTAAACCAGAACGACAAATTAATATACCTCTTTCTGCTTTTCCTTTTTGAACAGCAAGTGCCACTTCTTTTGCAATGTTTGGATAGTCCACTCTTTCTTCAGTCATACAACCACAATCTATATATTTTATATCTTTCTCATCTAAGTATCTTTTTATTTCTTCTTTTAATTTAAATCCTCCATGATCACAACCAATTGCTATCATCTTTCTTCCTCCTTTTGAAACGATAGGGACATGTCAAATCGTTCCATTTTGGAACGAAAGGGACAGACCTATACATTCATTTTTATTCTCTATATAAAAATATATCATAAGTTTTTTTATAATACAATAATAAATTATAAAATTCGCTTGCATTTCATAAAAAAATGTGTTAGAATATCAGATGTTATAATGAATAATTGACTAAGAGGAGGTGCTTATAGATGCCAAATATTAAATCAGCTAAAAAAAGAGTTAAAGTAATTGAGAAAAAAACTTTAAGAAATAATATGATAAAATCTGGATATAAATCAGCTGTTAGAAAATTTGAAGAAGCTATTGAAGCTGGAAATGTAGAAGAAGCTAAAGTTCTATTTTCTGAAGCAACTAAAAAAATAGATCAAGCTTGTACAA
>CAMLUB010000076.1 GCA_946486515.1 uncultured Clostridium sp. | reverse complement strand
TAGCTGAAAAAGCAGTAGAATTGGTATTCCAATACTTAGAGCAAGCATATGATGATGGAACGAATAAAGTGGCTCGTGAAAAAATGCATAATGCAAGTACCATTGCAGGTATGGCTTTCACAAATGCCTTTTTAGGAGTTAACCATTCAATGGCACATAAAATGGGAGCAGAATTCCATTTACCACATGGAAGAATTAATGCCATATTATTACCATATGTGGTAAGATATAACGCTACAAAACCAACAAAATTTGTTTCATTCCCTAAATATGAATACTTTATAGCTGATAAAAAATATTCAGAAATAGCAAAAAAAGCAGGATTAAAAGCAAAGACAGTTGAAGAGGGAATTAGTAGCTTAATAGAAAAAATTAAAGAAATGAATGAGCATATGAATATTCCAAAATCATTTAAAGAGGCTGGAATTGATGAACAAGAATTTTTATCAAAAGTGGATATGTTAGCAGATAGAGCTTTTGAAGATCAATGTACAACAGCTAATCCAAGAGTACCACTTGTATCAGAAATTAAACAAATCTTATTAGATAGTTATTATGGAAAAGAAGTAAAATAGGAGAGAGGTAAATGAGCTTAAAAGATATAAGCAAAAAAATAAAAAAACAATTTAAAGAGAAGAAAACAATAGAAGAAATCGTTGAAGAAAAAGTTATAAAACCAACAGCAAATAAAGATTTAACATTAGAAGAGCGTACAGATAGACAAGCAGAAGAAATTATAAGCATATTAAAAGAGTATCCAGAAGTTCGAGATGCTATCATGAAAAAAGTAGCTGCAGATAGAAGAATTTCACCACAAGCGGTAGACAAATCAGCAGTGCAAGCAACCAATTCTCCAGAGATTTCTCCACAAGTAGTTGCTACCATAGCAAAAGGGGCATCAGATGATGCAACACTATATGTAATGGAAAGTTCAAAGTTATCACAAAATGAAGCAATAGAAGTTGCAAATACATTAAAACATAAAGATGCACAAAAAGAAGGTGCATATACCTTACTTGTAAAATTATATAATTCGTTGGAACATATAGAACCACAAGCTGCATTATTATCTAAGATTCAAGATTGTTTGTTAGGAGAGGAAAGAACAGAAGAAGTGAATCGAGCATTATATAAAGTGATCGCTAAAAACTTTGCATTAACATATTATCAATGTAATGGTGCAATTAGTTTGTATAATATGGAGAAAATAATTCCATTAGATGAAATGATGAGAGTAAAAATGCCTCAAAGAATTGAAGAAGAGTATATTAGGTTATTAAAGAATGATGAAGAAAATAAATTTGATAAAGAATATGTTACAGATATTTTCTTAGAAAAAATTGCTCAAGAAGCATCAAAAGAAGCAGAAAAACAAGGTAAATCCATCGATTTGTATTCTCCATCTAATTTGGGAAATTTGACAGATGAAGATATAGAAAAATATATAGATTATTTAGCCAAATATACTCCTAGTTTAACGGATTTAGCAAGAGGAAATATAAAAGATAGATTAAAAGAACAGAAAAAAGATGTATATACTGTAGACCAATTTATTGCTACGGTAAGGGATTTACCAGATGGAGAAAGAACAAGGTATCTACGTACATTGTCAAATTTAAGTACTAGGGAGATGGATACTCTTGCTCAATGTATAGAATCTGGTTTTATAAGAATTTTAAGTAAGAAAACGGTAAAAGATAGAAGAAAATATCTTGGTGCAATAACGAGTTTTATTGAAGATAGAGAAATGAATAAAAAAGAAAAATCGATTGCACAGTATAAAATAACAAATAGAGAGGAAATACCTAAAATAAAAAAAGCAGAATTTAAACAAGCTTATAGATGAAAGCTAATTTGGTGCAAACAATGACAAGGGTATTCTTAAACAGGAAAAAATGTTTAAGAATGCCCACTATTGTTATAAGTTCATCAAAAAAACACAATTTAAATATCTTTTATAAACAATTATAGGATAATATATGCATATACTAAATAGGAACTAACATAAATATCCTATGAGGAGTTGAGGAATATATGAAAAAATACAAGACAAAAGAACAAGAAATAATAGAAATGAAAAATTTTTTAAGGTATGATGAAAAAATAGAGGAGAAAACCAATACATTTGAAAAAATAATGACTATTTATGAAATGGCTATTACAGAATTAGAAACTAAAATAAATATATTGCAAAAAGAATTTAAAGTATTTTATAACTATGATTTAATAGATCATATTCATACAAGATTAAAACAACCAGATAGTATTGTCAATAAAATGAAGAAAAAAGGTTGTGAACTTACATATAAAGAAATGATTGAAAATATCAATGATATTGCAGGTATTCGAATAATATGTCAGTTAAAAGATGATATATTTAAAATTAGAAATTTAATTGAAGAAATACCAGGAATTCAAATTGAAAAGAAAAAAGATTATGTTAATCATCCAAAAGAAAGTGGATATTCAAGTTATCATATGATTATCAAAGTACCAGTTACTTTATCAAAACAAACCATATATGTAAAAGTAGAAATACAGATACGAACAATGGCGATGGATTTTTGGGCAAGTTTAGAACATAAAATGAAATATAAAGCAGACAAAAAAGTAAATAAAAAAACATCAAAAGAATTGGTTAATTATGCTAAAATTGTAAATAAACTGGATAATAAAATCATGTTACTGAATAATTAGAAGATAACTATTTAGTAATAAACGATATTTGATATTAAATGCGTTCTTGGATATTTATTTTTTATAAATTCCTCAGCTCAATACATGTCCTAGCCTTATTAACTATAAAAGAAACGATCTTCTCGCTATTATCACCTCCTCATTTCTTTTATATTAAGAAAGGCTACAAGCACTCGAATCACATTCGTCTTTTATAAAAAATAAATAGCATTATAAAAGAATTATATAATAGAAAAGATTATAAAGTTTTATTTTATAATTTTTTTTATGTTATAGGAAACAATATGAAACTTTAAATTATTTAGGCTCAAAGTGAAAATAAATATTAAAATTTTATTTTCAAAAGAGAAATCGCTTTTCTATAAGAATAAACATGAATTTTTATAAAGTAAAATTTGATACAGAACAATAGTGTAGACATAAAAATGTCCTAAACAGAAACGTCCCCAAAAGGACATTTTTTTTAGTAAAGGAAGGATTTATGTAAAATACGTCGAATAATATAATTATGTATAGTTATATGAAATATTTTAGGAAAGGAGAAAATAATGGCAAGATATAGTGATGAAATCATTGATGATGTAAGACAGTCTAATGATATTGTAGATGTGATATCACAATATGTAAGACTAAAGAGAAGCGGCAGAAATTATTTTGGTCTATGTCCTTTTCACAATGAAAAATCACCTTCCTTTTCAGTATCTCCAGAAAAACAAATATTTCATTGCTTTGGTTGTGGCGTTGGTGGAAATGTATTTACATTTTTGACAAAGATTGAAGGTATCAATTTTGTAGAAGCTGTTCAACAGTTAGCGGAAAGAGCTAATATACAATTACCAACATTAGAAAATAATGTAGATTCAGCAAAAGAGGATTTAAAAGCAAAGGTATATAAAGTAAATGAATTTACAGCAAAATATTATCATGAAAATTTATATAGACCAGAGTCTAAAATGGCTCAAGAATACATAAAAAAAAGAAAATTATCAAATGAAACATTAAAATCTTTTCAAATCGGATTTTCAGGAAAATTTGATGAATTATATCAAGAATTAAAAAAACAAGGATTTGAAGATAGGGAAATTTTAGAGTCTGGCTTAGTGAATAAAAATGAAAGAGGACAATTTATTGACCGATATCGTAATAGATTGATGTTTCCTATATGTGATGTAAGAGGAAGAGTCATTGCTTTTGGGGGAAGAGTGCTAGATGATTCAAAACCGAAATATATAAACTCTCCTGAGAATGTTGTATATAGTAAGGGAAGACATTTATATGGATTAAATGTTGCCAAAAAATATGATATCAAAAAAAGACTACTCATTGTAGAAGGATATATGGATGTTATTTCACTACATCAAAGAGATATTCATAATGTAGTTGCCTCTTTAGGAACAGCACTAACTCAACAACAAGGATATTTACTTCGAAATAATACAGAACAAATCATTTTAAGTTATGATTCAGATGAAGCTGGACAAACTGCCAAAGTAAGAGCAATGGAAATATTGCAAAACATGGGGTGTGATATTCGAGTTTTACAGATGGAAGGTGCAAAAGATCCTGATGAATATGTTATCAAATATGGAAATGCAAGATTTCAAAATTTAGTTGACAAAGCGATTTCTGTTATTGAATTTAAAGTTAAAATATTAAGACAATCTTTAAATCTAGAAAGCACGAATGACAAGATTAAATTTTTAAATGAAATTGCAAAATTAATTGCTAAAATTGATAATAGCATGGAAAGAGAAGTCTATATAGAAAAAATAGCAAAAGAATATGATGTCTCAAAAGAAGCAATTTATGCAGAAGTGAACAAATTGACATATAAAGAAAGTAAAGATGAAAAAGTATTAAGTAAAACAAGACCAGTTGTAAGACACATAGAGAAAAAGGAAACAGATAATGATGTATCAGAAGCTACAAAACGAAGAGAAAATACAGTTTTAGCAATTTTACTTTCCGGAGATAAAAATATTTATGAAATTATCAAACAAAATATTACTATTCAAGACTTTAAATATGAGATAGATAAGAAGATTGCTGAAAAATTGTATGAAGAATTCGAAAATGGAAATAGTAATATAAATAGTATGATTGATAATTTATCAGAAGAGGAACAAAATCATATCACGATGATAATGGCAGAAGATTATGGAATTGATGATGTTGAAAAGGCAATTGATGATATTATACAAAGTTATGAAAAAGATAAATTAAATGAAAGAAAACTCGAAATTTTAGAATTGCTAGAGGAAAATACAACGGAAGAAACGCAAAAGAAAGAATTGGAAAAAGAGCTAAATGATATTATTATTAGGTTAGCAAAAATTAGATAGGGGTGAATTGGGTTGAAAAATAATAAAATTAAATTATTTTCCAACCAGATTTTCACATTAAGAAAGGAATGTGATAAAAATGGAAAAAAAGGAAGAAAATAAACAAGAAGAGAAAAAAGAAAAAATTGAAATTGTAAGAAAAAAAGCACATAAAAAAGCAGAAGAAATAGAACAATCAAAAAAAGAAGAACATCCAGAAGAATCAGAAGAAACAAAAAAATTAAAAGAGGAAAAAGTAAATAATATCTTAAAAAAAGCAAAAGAAAAGGGAAAAATTACTTATGGGGATTTAGCATCTGAATTAGATGATGTCAATCCAGACCAAATAGATAAAGTTTTTGATGCTTTTGAAGAATTAGGTGTGGATTTATTACAAGATGATATGGATGAAGAACCAGATATTGAAGACTTAAAAGAAGTAGAAGATTTAAAATTAGATGAAATTACAGATACTAGTTATGAAGGAATTAATGTTGATGATCCTGTCAGAATGTATCTAAGAGAAATAGGAAGAATTCCATTATTAACATATGATGAAGAATTGGATTTAGCAAAAAGAGTATTACAAGGTGACGAAGATGCAAAACAAAAACTAGCAGAATCAAATTTAAGATTAGTTGTTAGTATTGCAAAAAAATATGTAGGAAGAGGAATGTTATTCTTAGATTTAATACAAGAAGGAAATATGGGATTAATCAAAGCTGTTGAAAAATTTGATTATACAAAAG